>NZ_JAWDIV010000026.1:0-110499 GCF_032464655.1 Rhizobium sp. 25PS6 | reverse complement strand
GGCGGCACGGCACGCCGTCCAGATCAATTACCCTTCGCTCACGCTCAGGGTGTCGCTTCGCTCCGCCCCCTCATCTGTCCTGACGGACATCTTCTCCCCGCTGGGGAGAAGGGGGAAGCCTTTCTCAAATCACACCCAATTCCCGCCCTGCCTCGGCAAAGGCCGCGATTGCCCGCTCCACATCCGCCCGCGAATGCGCCGCCGACATTTGCGTGCGGATGCGGGCCTGGCCTTTTGGCACGACGGGGAAGGAGAAGCCGATCACATAGATCCCCTTCTTCAGCATCAGGCTTGCCATATCCTGGGCGAGCTTGGCGTCGCTCAGCATGACGGGAATGATCGGATGGCCTTCGCCGGCAAGCGTGAAGCCGAGCTTGGTCATTTCGCTGCGGAAGAGATCGGCATTGTCCGAAAGGCGCTTGCGCAAGGCATCACCATTTTCGATGAGGTCGAACACCTTGAGCGAGGCGGCGGCGATGACAGGTGCTAGCGTGTTCGAAAACAGATAGGGCCGCGAGCGCTGCCGCAGCCATTCGACGACCTCTGCCTTGGCGGAGGTATAGCCGCCCGAGGCGCCGCCAAGCGCCTTGCCGAGCGTGCCGGTGATGATGTCGATCCGGCCCTCGACACCGCAATATTCCGGCGAACCGCGGCCATTCTTGCCGACGAAGCCGACGGCATGGCTGTCATCGACCATGACCATCGCGCCGTATTTCTCGGCGAGGTCGCAGACGCCGCCCAAATTGGCGATGATCCCGTCCATCGAGAAGACACCGTCGGTGGCGACCAGCTTGAAGCGGCTGCCTTCGGCCTTCTTCAGCTCCTCTTCGAGCGCTGTCATATCGTTGTTGGCGTAGCGGAAGCGCTTGGCCTTCGAAAGCCTGACGCCGTCGATGATCGAGGCGTGGTTCAATGCGTCGGAGATGATCGCGTCCTCTTCCGACAGCAGCGTTTCGAAGAGACCGCCATTGGCGTCGAAGCAGGAGGAATAGAGGATCGTGTCTTCCATGCCGAGGAAGGAGGAGATGCGCGCTTCGAGCTGCTTATGCTCTTCCTGTGTGCCGCAGATGAAGCGCACCGAGGCCATGCCGTAGCCGTATCGGTCGAGCGCCTGCTTGCCGGCCTCGGCCAGTTCCTCGTTGTCGGCAAGGCCGAGATAGTTGTTGGCGCAGAAATTCAGCACCCGCTCGCCGGTGGAAATCGCGATCTCGCCCGCCTGCTTGGAGCTGATGACGCGCTCGGATTTGTAGAGGCCGGCATCCTTCAGCGCTGAGATCTCGTTGCTGAGATGGGAGAGAAATTGCGAGGTCATGGATGGCCTTTCCCAGAGATTTCCATTTGCCCGCCGGGTTAGCATATTGCCGCCGGCTTGTCTTCTTCAGCGCTGGACCGCAATCAGCAGGAACATCGGCCGGTCCATCTCCTCCGCCCAATCTGGATTGTCGTGGAGCTCATCTTCGTTCGGGCTCCACTCCTCGACATGACGAATGGCAAACCCGGCCGCGATCAAGGTGTTGAGCGTGGTGCCGAGCTTGCGGTGCTGCTTGACCACACCCTTGGCGAGCCAGTCGGTGGTGCGCGGACCTTCGACGGAATAGCGGTCGAGCGGCCAGATGCGCAGCCCCTCGGCATCGACTGCCCAGGCGGGATTGGTCGGCGCCATGAAGATTGGATGCTCGATGGTGAAGACGAATTGCGATCCCGGCAAAAGCGCGCGATAGACCGTCGCGGCAAGACCGGCGAAATCCTCGATATAATGCAGCGCCAGCGAGCTGTAAGCGAAATCGAAGGACGCCTCGGCAAGCGTGAGATGCTCGAGATCGGCGATCTCGTAGGTGATCGCAGCATCCGCCGTATCGGCCCCCGCTCTGGCGATCATCTTTTCCGAGATGTCGAGCGCAAGCACGCTTGCAGCACCCTGGCTCACGGCAAAACGCGAAAACCAGCCGAAGCCGCAGCCGAGATCGACAACATGCTTGCCGGCAAGATCGGGCAGCAGCGCGCGCACCGCCGGCCACTCGGATGCTCCGTCGAGCCCGTGCAAGGATCGCCTCATGCCGCTATATCCAGCGAAGAATTCCGGTCGGTCGTAAATATTCTGGGCCATCGGCGCTCCTCCCTTGCCGCTCAGCTGTTGTCCTGCGCCAGGATGATCTCCAGGAAGGCATCGCCATAACGTTCGAGCTTCGCCTGCCCGACGCCTGATATGGCGAGCAATTCCTTGCGGGTGCGAGGCCGCTCCGTGGCGAAGGCGATCAGCGTCGTATCGGGAAAGACGACATAGGGCGGTACGCCGAGCGATTTGGCAATCGCCATGCGCTCGGCCCGTAGCGCCTCGAAGAGACTGCCGTCGGCGCCTGATAGTCCCGATTTGCGCTCGCTGCGCTCCGCTTTCTTCGTTCGCCGTTCCGAGGCCGGGCGGTCCTTGCGGAAGAACACCTGCCGCTCGTGCTTGAAGACGGAGCGCGCCTCCGGCTCCAGCTTCAGCGCCCCGAAGGCCTCGTGGTCGACGCGGATCAATCCCATGGCGAGCAACTGGCGGAAGACCGACTGCCAGACGCGTGCCGGAATATCCTTGCCGGCGCCGAAGACCGGCATTTCGGCATGGCCGAAACGTTCGGTCTTTTCGTTGACGTTGCCGAGGAGGACATCGACGACATGGCCAGCGCCGAAACGCTCGCCGGTGCGGTAGACGGCCGCCAACGCCTTGATTGCCGCGTCCGTGCCCTCCCAGGTCTCGACGGGCTTCAGGCAGGTGTCGCAATTGCCGCAATGGCCGGCATGCGCCTCGCCGAAATGGGCAAGGATCGCCTGGCGGCGGCAGGAGGCGGTCTCGCAGATCGCCAGCAACGCATTGAGCTTGGCGCGTTCGACCCGTTTGATCTCCGCGGCAGCACTGCCCTCGTCGATCATCCGGCCGCGCTGGATGACGTCGGCCATGCCATAGGCCATCCAGACTTCGGACGGCAGGCCGTCGCGGCCGGCGCGCCCAGTCTCCTGATAATAGGCTTCTACCGAGCCCGGCAGGTCGAGATGGGCGACATAACGCACGTTCGGTTTGTCGATGCCCATGCCGAAGGCGACGGTGGCGACCAGGCAAAGGTTCTCTTCTTTCAGGAAGGCATCCTGGTTGGCGTCACGAACCGCCCTGTCCATGCCGGCATGGTAGGCACGGGCGCGAATGCCCTGCCCGTTCAGCCATTCGGCCGTATCCTCGACCTTGGCGCGCGACAGGCAATAGACGATGCCACTGTCGCCCTTGTGGCGGGACAGGAACCGCAGCAGCTGCTGGCGCGGCTGGTCACGCTCGACGATCTCGTAGGCAATATTCGGTCGGTCGAAACTGGTGGTGAAGATTTCGGCAGAATCCAAACCCAGCCGCTCGATCATGTCGTCGCGCGTATGCGGATCGGCCGTCGCCGTCAGCGCCACTCTGGGCACACCGGGATATTGCTCGCCGAGCCGCCCGAGTTCGCGATATTCCGGCCGGAAATCATGGCCCCATTGCGAGACGCAATGGGCCTCGTCAATCGCAAACAGCGCGATCTTCTCGTTGGCGATCAGCTCGCGAAACCCATCGGTCAAAATGCGCTCGGGCGTCACGTAGAGAAGGTCGAGCTGGCCTGCCGAAAGCGCGCGGCGAACCTCGACGAACTCCTCGCGCGACAGCGACGAGTTGAGTGCTGCGGCGCGGATGCCGAGCTGCTTCATCGCCTCCACCTGATCGCGCATCAGCGCGATCAGCGGCGAAACGACGATGCCGACGCCATCGCGGCAGAGCGCCGGGATCTGGAAGCACAGCGACTTGCCGGCGCCTGTGGGAAAGAGCACAACCGCATCGCGGCCGGAAACCACATGCTCGACCACCTGCTGCTGCTTGCCGCGGAAGGAGGAATAGCCGTAGACCTGCTTGAGAATATCGAGCGGCGAGCGGCCGGAAGAAAACAGCGCGCCGGAAGCAGAAAAGCCCGGTTCGTTTCGTTCGGTCAGCGACATCAGTGGTTCGCCGCCCCTTTGACGCGGCCGGAAAGCACGCCGAAGCCATCGATGATGGCCTCCTGGTTCTCAAGGCGCACCCCTTCGAAATGCACTTCCTGCTGCGCGCGCATCAGTTGAACGATCGCCTCGCCGTCACCGGCTTCGGTCGCCAGCGCAATCTCGCGCTCGAGCTCGATCTTCTGCCGGCGCAGCGCCTTCGCCCGCTTGTGGGAAGCCAGTGCCTGCCGGTATCCCTCACGCGCATCCTCCATCGCCGCCTCCTCGGTCGCGATCCACAGCCGGGCATTGCGCACCTGCTGGTCGAGGCTCTTGATGAGCGGGCCGAAGCCTTCGAATTCCAGCCTTTCGGTCAGATATTCGCGCGTCAGATGCGGGCCGGCGACGGCCGCGGCGGCTCCCAGCATCGCCGACCAGAGCCGCTGCAGCTCGCGGCTGTCATAGTCGATCGCGGCGATCTCGTCATAATCGTCGATCATCAGCGAGGGATGATTGACGACGGTCAACGCCAGCACGCTTTCGCGCAGCGCCGTATTGTTCTGGTGGCCGCGCACGGGACCCGAGCGGGCGAGCCTTTCGGAAATGACGCTGGGGCTTTTCGGCCCTGCCTTGCCCGCATTGTCGCGGCCCGTCCGGTAATTGCCGTTGCCGTTGAAGCCGCCGCGGCGATCGCCATTGTTGCGGTTCTGGAACTGCGGCTGGAAGAAGACGTTCAGCCGATCGCGAATATCCTGCTGGTAATGACGGCGGACATTTTCGTCGGCGATGACGGCGACCAGTTGCTTCAGCCGCGCCTCGAGCTCGGCGCGCGCCTCCGGCGTGTCGAACTTGCCGGTATTGACCTCCCGGCTCCACAGCATCTCGGAGAGCGGCTTTGCCTGGCTCATCACCTTGTCGAAAGGCGCGCGCCCGTCATCGCGCACCAGATCGTCGGGATCCTTGCCGTCGGGCAGAAGCGCGAAGCGAACGGAACGGCCGGGCTTCAGATGCGGCAACGCCAGTTCGGCGGCACGATTGGCGGCGCGGATGCCGGCGCCGTCGCCGTCGAAGCAGAGCACCGGCTGCGGCACCATCTTCCAGAGCAGCTCGAGCTGGTTTTCGGTGAGCGCCGTGCCGAGCGGCGCAACGGCATTCTCGATGCCCGCCTGATAGAGCGCGATCACGTCCATATAACCTTCGACGGCGATGATGGTGCCGGTCGCATTGTCGTCCTGAGGATCGCCGCGGCCCGGTCCCTGGATCGCGCGCCGCGCACGGGCGAAATTGTAAAGGACATTGCCCTTGTGGAAGAGCTCCGTCTCGTTGGAGTTCAGGTATTTCGCCGGCGCATCGGCCGACATGGCGCGGCCGCCGAAAGCGATCACCTTTTCCCGCGACGAAAGGATCGGGAACATGATGCGGTCGCGAAAACGATCGTAGGAAACCGGCACGTTTTCATGCACGACCAGACCGCAGGCCTCGATCTGCTCCTTGGAGACACCCTTGCCGGCGAGGAATTCCTTGAGCGCATTGCGGCTGTCGGGCGCAAAGCCGAGGCGGAAGGTCTCGATGGTGCGTCCCGTCAATCCGCGGTCGCGCAGATAGGCGCGCGCCCTCGCCCCATTCGCCGTCTGCAGCTGATCCTGGAAAAATTGGGTCGCCATTTCCATGACGTCGATCAGCGAGCCGCGCTCCTTCTCGCGCTTCTCCATCACAGGATCGGCAAGCGGCATCGGCACGCCGGCCATATCGGCGATCTGCTGCACCGCCTCGGGGAAACTCAGACCTTCAAGTTCCGTCAGGAAGCGGAAATGGTCTCCGGTGACACCGCAGCCGAAGCAATGATAACGGCCCTTGCGGTCCTCGCAGTGAAAGCTCGGCGATTTCTCGCCGTGGAACGGGCAGCAGGCCCAGTAATCGCCGCGCGACACATTGGTCTTGCGTTTGTCCCAGCTCACGCGGCGCGCAATCACGTTCGAAATCGGAACGCGGTCGCGAATATCATCGAGAAAGGTGTTGGAAAAGCGCATCGATACCTCTTGGCCAACCTCCATATAAGCTGCTTTGCCGCTCCATGCCACGAAACTTGTCACGAAAACCCGCTATTCACAGGCTATGTGGCGGTCATCAGCGGCGCCGGTTATCCAATCAACAACGCGTTATCGCCCCCTGCGACAGGGTGCGACATTATTGTCCTTTCAGAGCCGGAATTCCGCCGTCGGGAAAGCTTCGGCAAGAGCGGAGACCTCCAACAAAGATGATAAAAAATCTTTGTGCAACAATGGATTATTCATTCATGTGATTACGCCTCACTAAGCTGCCCGCCACCTCCCGACAGTCCGCCTCGAGGCATCTCAAACCGCCGATTCCGGCAATTATTATTTTTTTGTAATTTGAATAAGCCGCCGCACCGCAATAGGTTCGATCTCAACAAAGCGATCCCCGAGCGAAGCACCATCCCTACCCCCGGCGCCGCTTCGCAAGGGTGCCTTTGCAAATACCCTCCGGCTTGGGCTTCGGCCCTGCGTGCCGGTGGAAGCAAAGAGCAAGAAGGCAGGAGCGCCCCCAGCTCCTGCCTTCTTAAATTTTTGGCTCCTTGCGACAACTCTCCCTTTGAGATTAACCGCTTATTGACAAAACCGTTGACAGGCGGCGCCTGCATGAAAGATGTATGCGCCGAACTCCCTGGACCTCTCCAAATGGCTTTTACCGCGGATAATCTTGCAGCAGACGATCGCTTTCTCGCTGCGATCCTGCATTGCGCCGATCAGATGCTCGCCATCTATCGCGAGAGCCCGCGCATCGCCTCGATCTTCGCCGCGCAGCAGCGCTGGCTGATGGCCCATGCCGGCTTCGCGCTTCATTACGGTTATTCCGACGATGGGAAGAGCGGCGGCCTCTATTCTGGGCGCTTCATCGATTTTGCGGTCAGGAACGACATCGCCAGCCGCAACACAGCCGCGGCCTTCATGCAGGAAATGCTGGCCTATCGCTTCCTGCGACCGGTCCCCGGCCCCGACAAGCGCACACGTTACCTGGAGCCCACCGAAATCGCCGAGCAGCATTTCACCCGATGGCTCGTCGCCCATATGATGATCCTCGACAGCCTCGACGGCGGCGAGCGCGCCGATCAGATCACCGCCGACCCCTCGGCGATGATGGCAGCGATCCAGCCGCTGATCGCAAGGGCGATCATAGGAAGTGAAGCAGTCCGCAATCCGGGCGCCACCTTCAACCTCTTCAACTGGGCGAATTCCGGCGGGCTGGTGATGGACTACCTGATCTCGCGCCTTCCCGAATTTCCAAGAACGGCCGACCGCGTCGTGCTCGGCCCTCTATCGCTCAGGGAAATCCGCGAACAGTTCATGATCTCCAATACCCATCTGAAGCGGCTTCTGATGCAGGCAGCGACCATGGAGAGCATTGGCTGGACGGAACCCTCCCGCAAGGGCGACTTCTGGCTGTCGGGCCACTTCATCCGCGAATATTGGAATTATCAGGCGGCGAAATTCGCCATCATCGATGCCGCCGCCGAAGCGGTGCTCGGGCCTGCGGTCCGTGACGAACCGCAGGCAAGACGTGTTATCTGAGGTTATCCGTTCAACAGTTCCTTGACGGTCGCCGACGCCTTGGCGAAATCCATCTGGCCGGCATAACGCTCCTTGAGCGCCGCCATCACCTTGCCCATGTCCTTGGCGCCCGCGGCACCCGTTTCAGTGATGATCGCCGAGACGTTGGCGCGCACTTCACTGTCCGAAAGCTGCGTCGGCATGAAATCCTGGATGACGATGATTTCGGCGCGCTCCTTGGCGGCAAGCTCCGGGCGGGAATTCTCCTCGTAGATCTTGGCCGATTCGTCGCGCTGCTTCACCATCTTGGCGAGAATCTGCAGGATCTCGTCGTCGCTCGCCTGCTCCTTGCCGGTGCCGCGATTGGCGATATCGCGGTCCTTGACCGCGGCCTGAATCAGCCGGACGGTGGAAAGCCGCTCCGCATTCTTGGCCTTCATCGCCTCTTTCAGCTGGGTGGCGAGTTGATCGCGCAGCATGGTCTTCACTCCTGTTTTGATGCCGCTTCATAAACCACGCTGATGCGGGGGATCAAATAAATTGCGCTGTCAGTGCGATAAAGCGCAGGAAAACGGCAGCAATCTCGGCTACAAAGATTGACCGCAAGCGATTGCGTGGCTATTTACCGCCACCTGCACCAAAATTCGTGATCAGGCCTGAAGCGCGCGGCATTGCCGCGTCCACACGCCTGCGAGATCAAAAGGCGGCCAGCCGCGGCAACGCGCGCACCGATCGCCGGAAACGGGATGAAGATGACCGCGACAGCACCCTGGACAATCGAAAAGCCGACCGCCCTGCTCGTTCTTGCCGACGGCACGGTCATCGAAGGCAAGGGCATCGGCGCCACCGGCAAGGTGCCGGCCGAAGTGGTCTTCAACACAGCGCTCACTGGCTATGAGGAGATCCTGACGGATCCTTCCTATCTCGGCCAGATCGTCACCTTCACCTTCCCGCATATCGGCAATATCGGCACCAATGATGAAGACATCGAGGATCTGACGCCTGCCGCCCGCCATGGCGCTGTCGGCGTCATCTTCAAGGCCGACATCACTGAGCCCTCGAACTACCGCACCGCCAAGCACCTCGACCAATGGCTGAAGGCCCGCGGCGTCATCGGCCTTTGCGGCATCGACACGCGCGCGCTGACCGCCTGGATCCGTGAGAACGGCGCTCCGAACGCGGTGATCGCCCACGATCCGAACGGCGTCTTCGACATCGAGACGCTGAAGGCCGAAGCCGAAGCCTGGAGCGGCCTCGAAGGTCTCGACCTCGCCAAGATCGCCTCCTCCGGCCAATCCTCGCAGTGGACCGAAACGCCGTGGGTGTGGAATGAAGGTTACGGTGAACTCAAGGCGGCGGACGCGAAATACCACGTCGTCTGCCTGGATTACGGCGTCAAGCGCAACATCCTGCGCCTGTTTGCCGGCCTCGACTGCAAGGTGACTGTGGTGCCGGCCGCAACGAGCGCCGAAGACGTGCTCGCCATGCAGCCGGACGGCATCTTCCTGTCGAACGGCCCGGGCGATCCCGCGGCAACCGGCGACTATGCCGTGCCTGTGATCAAGACACTGATCAAGACCGATATCCCGGTCTTCGGCATCTGCCTCGGCCACCAGATGCTGGGCCTGGCACTTGGCGCGAAGACCGAGAAGATGCATCAGGGCCATCACGGCGCCAACCACCCCGTCAAGGACCATACGACCGGCAAGGTCGAGATCGTCTCTATGAACCACGGCTTCGCGGTCGACTCGAAGTCGCTGCCGGATGGTGTTGAAGAGACTCATATTTCGCTTTTCGACGGCACCAATTGCGGCCTGCGCGTCCTCGGCAAGCAGGTCTTCTCGGTCCAGCATCATCCGGAAGCCTCTCCCGGCCCGCAGGACAGCCACTATCTCTTCCGCCGCTTTATCAACATGGTGCGCGAGAAGAAAGGCGAACCGGCGCTCGCCGAACGCTGATTTCAGGCAACACCGATTTCCGATGAAGGCCCGCTTACAGCGCCGCGCGTCTTTTCAGACGCGCTAAGGACGCTGCAACACGTTGGATTGCTGCATAATTCCTCAAATCGATTCCGATTTGAGGAATTATTCAGCGGCCGGGCCTTTTCTTTATCCGCCTATTGACCTCAGCTTAACTTGAGGAATTACAGATCTACCTGCAGACATCTGATGCAGGAGAGAATGGATGAGCGGAGCTTTCTATCGAGTCGACAAGTTCATCGTGCCGGCGGCGGCGCGAGAAGAATTTCTCGTCAAAGTGATGATGACCCACAAGCTGCTGGAAGTGCAGGACGGTTTCATCGATCACAGGGTGCTGGAGCAGGTCGCCGGTCCAGGCGAATTCAATTTCGTCACGATCGCCGAATGGGAAAATACAGAGGTCGTCGAGCGTGCGCGGGCCGCCGTCGCAGCGGCCCATAAGGCTGCCAATTTCGATCCGCAGGAAATGTTTGCGCGTCTCGGCATTCGTGCCGACATTGCCAGCTACAAGCCTGTCGCAGCCTGACGGTAGAGGCGCGCGGCCGGCTTAGGCGTGCGCCAGTTCCGCCTCCCGACGAAGAAGAAGGTAGAAGCGCGCGCAGAGCATGACGGCGGCCGCCGCCAGCCCGACGAGGAAGCCGAACCAGATGCCGATGCCGCCGAAACCCAGCGGGAAGGCAAAGGCCCAGGCGAGGAAGAAGCCGATCGGCCAGTAGGCGATCAACGCCATGATCATCGGCACGCGTGCGTCCTTGAGGCCGCGCAGCAATCCATTGGCAATCACCTGCAGCCCATCGACGAGCTGGAAAAGCCCGGCAACGACGATCAGCGGTCCGGCATAGGCAAGCACCTCGGGCGCCTCGGGCGAGTTGACGTCGAGGAACCAGCTACCGAGGAATTGCGGCATGGTGGCAAAGAGCACCGAGCCCACCGCCGAAATGGCGCAGGCGAGAACGAGCACGGTGATCGAACCGCGCACCAGCCCTTGATAATCGCCCTGCCCATGCGCGACGCCGACGCGCACCGTTGCCGCCTGGCTGAGGCCGAGTGGGATCATGAAGGCGATCGAGGCCCATTGCAGGGCTATGCCGTGGGCGGCGAGCTCGATGGTGCCAATATAGCCCATCAGCAGCGAGGCCACAGTGAACAGACTGACCTCGGCGAGGATGGTGACGCTGATCGGGAAACCGAGCCGGATGACCTCCAGCAGCGCGTGCCAGTCGGGTTTCCAGAATCGCACGAAGATCTCGTAGCGCCGCGTCTCTTCCCGCCGCTGCACGAAAGCCAGGATGAAGAGGAAGCCGGCTGTCTGCACGACGACCGAAACGATCGCCGCCCCTTCCAGCCCCATTGCCGGAAAGCCGAAATGACCTAGCACCAGGGCATAGGCGAAGATCGCATTCATCACCAGCGTGACGATGGTGACGTTGAGGATGACGCCTGCCTTGCCGATGGCACTGACAAGCGAGCGCATGACGTTGAAGAGCAGCGCCGGCAGTACGCCGAACTGACCGATCATGATATAGCCGTGGGCGAGCTTGGCCACCTCGGGCTTCTGCTGCGCAAAAAGCAGGATCTGTTCCGCATTGAAGAAGGCCGGCTGCATGATGATCCAGTATGCGATCACCACCCACAGGCCCATGCGCAGCGACCGGCGCACCGAGACGAGGTCGCCGCGGCCATAGGCCTGCGCTACCAGCGGAATGACGGCGATGGCAAAGCCCGAACCGAAGATGAGGATCGTGAAGAGGAACTGGGCCGACAGCACCATCGCCGCCAGCTGCTCGGCGCCGAGACGTCCGACGATCATCACATCGGTGGTGTGGATGCCGAGCTGAGCGAGCTGGGCGCCGATCAGCGGAATGCCGAGCGCCAGCGTGGCGCGGAAATGTGCACCCCAACGATTATCGGTTGTCGGCGCAAGCCTGCGCGCGTCGATCGGCGTGTCCATGACACCAGTCCTGTGATTGAAATATGCGTCGCCGCAGCTTGCGGCGAAATATCGTCCGGGCTTAGATCAAAGCCCTGCAAAGAACTACCCCAAATGAGGCAGATGATGAAAAATTCATCATCGCATCACCATTTCTGATCGATCAGCCCGTGGCTTCCAGCGCCTCGGCCGGCTCCCTCACCCGAACCCTTGTGAGGAATACCCCGGCGGCCAGAAGGATGAGCACGGCGGCCGTGAGATACGGCGCGCCGGCAAAAGTGACGGGCGCCTCAGGCCGGGTGAAATAGGAAAACATCTGCGTGAAGATCAGTGGCCCGACAATTGTGGTGATGCTGCTGAGGCTGGTCAGCGCGCCCTGCAGCTCGCCCTGCGCCGACGGCGGCACCTTGCCGGCAGCGATGCTGCGCAGCGGCGGGTCGGCGACGTTTTCGATGACCGTCGCGACGATGACGACGTAAACCACCCAGCCCTCCCAGGCGAAGGCATAGCCGGTCAGTCCTGCAGCTGAAAAGCAGAGGCCGAGAAGCGCGGTCTTCCATTCGCCGAGCACCGGCACGATCCGCGGCAGAACCAGTCCCATGACGAGCGCAGCACCGATGCCGTAAATGCCGAGCGACAGACCGATCTGTCCCTCGCTCCAGCCATAGCGATAGGTCGAGACGAACGCCCAGACCGAGGGATAGACGGCATGCGCCAGGAAGAACAGGAACATGACGAGGCTGACCCAGCCGATGCCGGGATAATGGCGCATCTGGCGCAACGCGCCGAGTGGATTGGCGCGTTTCCACTCGAACCGGCGGCGGTTCTTCGCCTCCAGCGTTTCCGGCAGCAGGAAGCAGGCGGCGATGAAATTGAGAAGCGACAGCGCAGCCGCGCCGAGGAAGGGCACACGCGGGCCGAATTCGCCGAGAACACCGCCAACGACGGGGCCGATGGTGAAGCCGACGCCGAAGGCGATGCCGATCAGCCCGAAATTCTTCGCGCGGTTCTCCTCCGTGCTGATATCGGCGATATAGGCCGAGCAGGTGGCGAAGCTGCCGCCGCTGATGCCGGCAAGCACGCGGCCGACGAACAGCATCCAGAAGCTGGTGGCGATGCCGCAGATGAAATTATCGATCGCGAAGGTCAGCACCGATAGAAGAAGGATCGGCCGGCGGCCGAAACGGTCGGAGAGATTTCCGAGCAGCGGCGCGAACAGGAATTGCATGCCGGCATAGACGAGCATCAGCCAGCCGCCGTCGATCGCCGCATCGCTGACGCTGCCGCCGGTCAGCTGCTCCAGATAGGCGGGCAGCACCGGCATGATGATGGCGATGCCGATAATGTCGAGGAAGAGGATGATGAAGACCAGGAAAAGGCCGCGGCGAACGAATTTCGGGTCAAGCATGAGGCATCTCTACAGCGGTTGGTCCTGAAAAGACGATCTCGTCGCCGAGAAAGTGACATAGCTCAGAAAAGAACCCGAAACAATCCGTGAACATTTCAAAGTTTTTGATAAGGCGCAACGGGAAATTTATGAGAGGCCTCAACCAATGGGCGCGTTGCCGTTCCAGCTTCAGATAATCAAGAGCCGCCCAGCGGATCGTCAGGCAATGCGTTCTCTTGCAATCGCCGCGACGGCATCCAGATCACAAGAGAGACCGTTCATTGTGCATTCCCCCGCACAGCCTGTTTGATACTCTCCGATTATCGCCCGAATGCGAAAGCGATAGAACGGCAGCATCGATGACGACGCCCGGCGCGGATGTGCGATCGCGCCGCGGCGCAAAAGAAGGAGAAGACAATGCAGACCTATCGTTTGGGAAAGACCGGACCCGATGTCTCGGCCATCGGCCTCGGCTGCATGGGCATGTCGGGCATGTACGGCCCCTCCGATCGCGCCGAAAGCATCGCGACGATCCATGCCGCACTCGATGCCGGCATCAACCTGCTCGACACCGGCGATTTCTACGGCATGGGCCATAACGAAATGCTGATCGGCGAGGCATTGAAGGGCCGCAGGCGCGAAAACGCCGTCATCAGCGTCAAGTTCGGCGGCTTGCGTGATCCCGTCGGCGGCTGGAACGGCATTGACGCCCGCCCGGTCGCGGTGAAGAACTTCCTCAGCTATACGCTGCAGCGCCTCGGCGTCGACTATATCGACATCTATCGTCCCGCCCGCCTCGATCCGAACGTGCCGATCGAGGACACGGTCGGCGCCATCGCCGACATGGTCAAGGCAGGTTATGTCAGGCATATCGGCCTGTCAGAAGTCAGCGCCGACACGATCCGCCGCGCCGCCGCTGTCGCCCCGATCGTCGACCTGCAGATCGAATATTCGCTGATCTCGCGCGGCATCGAGGAGAAGATCCTGCCGACGACACGCGAACTCGGCATCTCGATCACCGCCTACGGCGTGCTCTCGCGCGGCCTGATCAGCGGCCACTGGCAGAAGGGCCAGGGCGGAACGGCCGGCGATTTCCGCGCCTACAGCCCGCGCTTCCAGGAAGGCAATATCGAGCAGAACCTCGCTCTGGTGGAGAAGCTGCGCGAGATTGCCGAGGCAAAGAGCGTCTCTGTCGCCCAGATCGCCATCGCCTGGGTCGCCGCCAAGGGGAAGGACATCGTCCCGATCATCGGCGCTCGCCGCCGCGACCGGCTGACCGAGGCGCTCGGCTCACGCGCGGTCAACCTGTCACCGGACGATTTCGCCGTCATCGAACGCGCGGTGCCGAAAGACGCCGCCGCGGGTGGGCGTTATCCCGAGCATATGCTGCAGCACATGGACAGCGAGAAGTAAGCAAGGATAGAAGGGCGATGTGCTTTGTGCCATGCGCCCTTCATCTCTCCTCAAATCGGTCCCGAGAACGTATCACAGGCCGACAGTTGGCCGCTGTCGAAGCCGCGCTTGAACCATCTGGCCCGCTGCTCCGAGGTACCGTGATTGAAGCTTTCCGGGACGACGTAACCCTGTGACCGCTTCTGCAGCGAATCGTCGCCGATTTGCTGGGCTGCGTTCAGCGCTTCCTCCAGATCGCCTGACTCGAGCAGGCCCTTCTGCTGGGTATATTTGCCCCAGATGCCCGCAAAGCAATCGGCCTGCAGCTCGACGCGCACCGACATCTTGTTGGCGTCGGCCTCGCTCATGCGCTGGCGGGCCTGGTTGAACTTCGGCAGGATGCCGAGCAGGTTCTGCACGTGATGGCCGACCTCGTGGGCAACGACATAGGCCTCGGCGAAATCACCTGACGCGCCGAAGCGGTCGGAAAGCTCCTGGAAGAATTCGGTGTCGAGATAGAGCTTGTGGTCGCTCGGACAGTAGAACGGACCTGTTGCAGATGATGCGGAGCCGCAGGCCGATGCCGTCGCGCCAGAGAACAGCACGAGACGCGGCTCCTCGTAATTCTGGCCTTGCGCCTGGAAGATGCCCTGCCAGGTATCCTCGGTCTCGGCAAGAACGGTGCGCATGAAGGCGGTCATCTCGTCATTGGCGGGCGCGCGTGTTCCGCCGGACTGGCTCTGCTCATAGCCCGGGCCGCTCGTCGTGCCGCCGGTATCGAGCACCTGCAGCAGATCGATGCCCATCATCTTGAAGATGAAATAGATGACGACAAGGAAAATGATCGTGCCGATGCTCAAGCCCCCGCCGGCGCGGCGAACGCCGCCGCCGGAGGGAAAATTGAAGCCACCGCCGCGGCCGAAACCGCCACCGGAGGGACCGCCGCGGCGATCCTCGACATTGTCTGACTGACGTCGGCCTCTCCATTCCATTTTCGCTCTCCCCGGCAAGGCCCTGCTTGCACTCAATCTATATATCCGTCGACGGCCGGAATTCCAGCGACTTCACTCGCACCGAAAACAAACGCCTGGGTGGCCTCACTTGTTCGTTGAGCGGGGTTGCGCTGCTCCTTTCGGTCCGGCGCCTTTGTGGGCAGCGCCTGGCGGCGACTTTCCCTCCTCTTGACGCGCCAACTCCTTATCCACGGTCTCCCGCGAGCCTTCTGCCGGTTCTTTGTCTTTAGGATCTACCATTGCAGCCTCCAGTTTCTCGGCCGAGAACTTTTACGGGCGCGATATTGTTCCGGTAATTAAACGGGCGGCCCCGCATGTTCGAACCTTTCACCCACGGCCACGCCGGCTGATCTCGTCGCCTGTAACACGATCATGTTTGAGCCGCAGATATCCAGTTGGATTGGACTTGAGGAGGCACCAGAAGCCATAAACAATCTGACGCGTGACGGCGAAATCCGGGCGCTGGTCGTGTCTGACGAGAAATAGCCCTTCGCGCCCTGTTGGATTCCTGTCGATTCCGCGATTTATGGGGTTCCGTTTGCAAATACATTTGCCTATAAGCCGCTTCTAGCCTGAAAAGACCCTCCATGCGCGACCCGACCCGGTGATCTCCCACCCTGGCCGGCTTTTTGCGCAGCTAGAAATGGATATCGCCCATGCCGAAGCGCCAAGACATCAAATCGATCCTCATCATCGGCGCGGGACCGATCGTCATCGGCCAGGCTTGCGAGTTCGATTATTCCGGCACCCAGGCCTGCAAGGCGCTGAAAGAGGAAGGCTACCGCGTCATCCTCGTCAACTCCAACCCGGCGACGATCATGACCGATCCGGGCCTTGCCGACGCCACCTATGTCGAGCCGATCACCCCCGAAGTCGTCGCCAAGATCATCGCCAAGGAGCGCCCGGATGCGCTACTGCCGACCATGGGCGGCCAGACGGCGCTGAACACCGCGCTTTCGCTGAAGCGCATGGGCGTCCTCGACCGCTACAATGTAGAGATGATCGGCGCCAAGCCCGCCGCCATCGACATGGCCGAGGACCGCGCGCTGTTCCGCGAAGCAATGGCCCGCATTGGGCTGGAAACTCCGCGCTCGATGCTGGCGAACGCCACCGACATCAAGGACCTCGACCGCAAGACGCACGAGGCCGAGCGCGTCAAGCTGCGTGAAAGCCTCTCGGGATCCGACCTCGACAAGGCGCTGGACGAGCTGGAAAACCAGTGGAACCTCGGCGAGAGCGACCGCAAGCAGCGTTATATGAGCCATGCCATGGCGATTGCCGCCCAGGCGATCGACCATGTCGGCCTGCCCGCCATCATCCGCCCCTCCTTCACGCTCGGCGGCACTGGCGGCGGCATCGCCTACAACCGCTCGGAATTCTTCGAGATCGTCGGCGGCGGCCTCGATGCCTCGCCGACCACCGAAGTGCTGGTCGAGGAATCGGTGCTCGGCTGGAAGGAATATGAAATGGAGGTCGTCCGCGACAAGGCGGACAACTGCATCATCATCTGCTCGATCGAGAACATCGACCCGATGGGCGTCCATACCGGCGATTCGATTACCGTCGCGCCGGCGCTGACGCTGACGGACAAGGAATACCAGATCATGCGCAACGCCTCGATCGCGGTGCTGCGCGAGATCGGGGTCGAGACCGGCGGCTCGAACGTCCAGTTCGCCGTCAATCCAAAAGACGGCCGTCTTGTCGTCATCGAAATGAATCCGCGCGTGTCGCGCTCGTCGGCGCTCGCCTCCAAGGCCACCGGCTTCCCGATCGCCAAGATCGCCGCCAAGCTGGCGATCGGCTATACGCTCGACGAACTGGATAACGACATCACCGGCGGCGCAACGCCTGCCTCCTTCGAACCGTCGATCGACTACGTCGTCACCAAGATCCCACGTTTCGCCTTTGAAAAATTCCCCGGCGCCTCACCGGTGCTGACGACCGCGATGAAATCGGTCGGCGAAGTCATGGCGATCGGCCGCACCTTCGCCGAATCGCTGCAGAAGGCGCTGCGCGGCCTCGAAACCGGCCTGACCGGCCTCGACGAAATCGAGATCCCCGGCTTTGAAGAGGGCGAATCCAGCCAGAACGCCATCCGCGCTGCAATCGGCACACCGACGCCCGATCGCCTGCGCATGGTCGCCCAGGCGCTGCGCCAGGGCATGAGCGAAGCCGAAGTCCACGAAGGCTGCAAGATCGATCCCTGGTTCATCGCCGAGCTCAAGAATATCGTCGAGATGGAAGCCCGGATCCGCGAGCACGGCCTGCCGGATGATGCCGCCAACCTGCGCATGTTGAAGGCCATGGGCTTTTCCGACGCGCGCCTGGCGACGCTGACCGGCAAGCGCCCGAAGGAAGTCGCCGAATTCCGCAACAGCCTGAACGTCCGCCCCGTCTTCAAGCGCATCGATACCTGTGCGGCCGAATTCGCGTCGCCGACCGCCTACATGTATTCGACCTATGAGACGCCTTTCGTCGGCGCCGCCCGCTCCGAGGCTGAAGTGTCCGACCGCAAGAAGGTCGTCATCCTCGGCGGCGGTCCGAACCGTATCGGCCAGGGCATCGAGTTCGACTATTGCTGCTGCCACGCTGCCTTCGCGTTGAAGGATGCGGGTTATGAAGCGATCATGATCAACTGCAATCCGGAAACCGTCTCGACCGATTACGATACGTCGGACCGTCTCTATTTCGAGCCGCTGACGGCCGAGGACGTGATCGAGATCCTGCGGGCAGAACAGGAAAAGGGCGAAGTCGTCGGCGTCATCGTCCAGTTCGGCGGCCAGACGCCGCTGAAGCTTGCCGAGGCGCTGGAAAAGAACGGCATCCCGATCCTCGGCACTGCACCTGACATGATCGACCTTGCCGAGGACCGCGACCGCTTCCAGAAGCTGTTGATGAAGCTCGACCTCAACCAGCCGAACAACGGTATCGCCTATTCGGTCGAGCAGGCCCGCATGGTCGCCACCGAAATCGGCTTCCCGCTGGTCGTGCGTCCCTCTTACGTGCTCGGCGGCCGCGCCATGCAGATCCTTCATTCGGAAGGCCAGCTGCAGAGCTACCTGCTCGATACCGTGCCTGAACTGGTACCTGAGGACATCAAGCAGCGCTATCCCAACGACAAGACCGGCCAGATCAACACTTTGCTCGGCAAGAACCCGCTGCTCTTCGACAGCTATCTCAGCCACGCCATCGAAGTCGATGTCGACTGCCTCTCGGACGGCACCGACGTCTATGTCGCCGGCATCATGGAGCATATCGAGGAAGCCGGCATCCATTCCGGCGACAGCGCCTGCTCGCTGCCACCGCGCACGCTCTCCAACGAGATGCTCGACGAGCTGGAGCGCCAGGCCAAGGCCATGGCCAAAGCCCTCAATGTCGGCGGCCTGATGAACGTCCAGTTCGCCATCAAGGACGATGTCGTCTACGTGCTCGAAGTCAATCCGCGCGCCTCGCGCACCGTGCCTTTCGTCGCCAAGACCATCGGTGCGCCAATTGCCAAGATCGCCGCCCGCGTCATGGCCGGCGAGAAACTCGATGCGACCTTCGCCGCCTATGGGCAAAAGCCCGATCCGCGCAAGCTGAAGCACATCGCCGTCAAGGAAGCCGTCTTCCCCTTCGCCCGTTTCCCCGGCGTCGACACGCTGCTCGGCCCGGAAATGCGCTCGACGGGTGAAGTCATCGGCCTCGATACCGATTTTGCGCTGGCCTTTGCCAAGTCGCAGCTCGGCGCCGGCGTCGAGCTGCCGCGTGACGGGACGGTCTTTGTCTCCGTCCGCGACGCGGACAAGCCGCGCGTGTTGCCGGCGATCCGCATCCTCGTCGAGCAGGGCTTCAAAGTGCTGGCGACCGGCGGCACCGCCCGCTTCCTCGCCGAAAACGGTATCACCGCCACCAAGATCAACAAGGTGCTCGAAGGCCGCCCGCACATCGAGGACGCGATCCGCAACCGCCAGGTCCAGCTCGTCATCAACACCACCGATGGCAACAAGGCGATCTCGGACTCCAAGTCGCTGCGCCGTGCGACGCTGATGCAGAAGGTGCCCTACTACACGACCATGGCAGGCGCCGAGGCCGCCGCCCAGGCGATCAAGGCGCTGAAGGCAGGCAATCTCGAAGTGCGACCGCTGCAGAGCTATTTCGCCTGAGATACGGAACGCCATCGCTCGATCAGCGATGGTACCAGCCTTGCCATTGGGCATCACCGGCGACTTCTGAATCAGTTTATGCAACTGCCAGCATAAGGCGCTGAACTGTCAGCATATCTTCGCGAAATCGTGCCAGCTCATCCGCTTTCAACTGCTCATCGGGAATACGCAGCAGATAAGACGGATGCACTGTCACGAAGAGCGTGCGCCTTTCGTCGATCGCGATCGCCTTGCCCCTGACATCCTGCAGCCGCTGCTTCGTATCGGTCAGCGCTGCAAGCGCCGTCGCCCCCATGGCAACGACCAGCTTCGGCTTGACCAGCGCCATCTCCAGATCGAGCCACCAGCGGCAATGCTTCACCTCTCCCATATTGGGCTTCTGATGGATGCGACGCTTGCCGCGCGGCTCATATTTGAAATGCTTGACGGCATTGGTGACGTAAAGCGTCGAGCGGTCGATGCCCGCTTCAGTGATCACCTGGTCCAGCAGCCTGCCGGCGGGACCGACGAAGGGGCGCCCTGATATATCCTCTTGGTCGCCCGGCTGCTCGCCGACGAACATCACCTCTGCATCGCCCGGTCCCTCACCGAAAACGGTTTGCGTGGCCTTTGCATGAAGCGGGCAGCGGGTGCAGGCGGCAGCTTCCGCTCGCAGTGCTTCCAGCGTGCCCGCCGGCGCTTCGGGTTCAGCTGGAATGCTGCGCGCGGCTTCCTGCAGGCGATCGTGAAAAGGCAACGACTGGGTCGCCTCCCGTGCGGCCATGGCCCGCACCTTGCTCTCCGCCGATGCGATCAGCCCAGGGATGAGATCGGCTTCCGGCAGATTCTTCCAGTATTTTTTCGGCATCTCCGCCTGCATCGCCTTCAGCTTCAACCGCGCCGGATTGAAAATGCTGGCGTAGTAGGTGCGCCAAAGGTCATCGGTAGCATCGGTGAGATTGGGTTTTTCGCACGGTTCGTCGCTCATCGTCAGCCGCTCGCCGTCCCAGGCGGCCGACCCCTTGGGCGTCGCAATCAGCCAGTCCATGTCGGTGAACCGCCGTTGGAAGAAGGGCGCTGTGCGCCTGACGATATGGTGATCCGGCTCGAACCAGGCGAGGAATTTTCGACGGCCTGCCGACACCGCACCAACCTCCTTGAAGCGGACGAAGGCCGTCATCTTGTGCGCGTCGCGCCGAACGTTTTTCGCCATCAGCCTGGCACGGGCGACGTCCTCGTCGGAGGTCACTTCAAGCAATTGCCGGTCGAGTTGCAGCCGCCAGAGCAGACGGTAAAGCAGGGAAAAGCGCGCCGGGTCGGAATGGCAGAGAACTGTCTCTGCCAGCTCGATGAAGGTGGGCGGCACTGTCATCGGCTTGCGTGCTGCGGCAGACGCAGGCGGCATGGCGTCGTGTTGAAACGCAAAACCCGGCTCAGCGCGTTTTTCGCGCCACTCGATCTCCTCCGGCAGGATGCCGGCGACCGCGAAGGCGCGCGCGGCGTCACGCCATTCGGCAAGCTCCCCGCGTCCTGCCAGCACGACCCGGCGCATCACAGCAACGACAATTGTTCGGGTTGCGGTTCGAACATAGCGCGAAGGTCGGGGCGGTCGATCAATCGGCGCGGCGACCAGCCTTCCGCCGAGATGAAGGACTGAACCTTCTTGATCGAAACGCCGAGCCGCTGGAGATCGTCGAGCCGCAACCGGCGAAAACGCCGCGCCGAAACGATCGATTTGACTGTCTTGGTGCCGAGACCGGGCACACGCAGCAACCGCTCGCGCTCGGCCTTGTTGATATCGACGGGAAATTCGGCCCGGTTGGCGAGCGCCCAGGCAAGTTTGGGATCGAGGCTGAGATCGAGCATGCCTCCCGCCTGGTTCGCGGTGATCTCGTCGATGCCGAAACCGTAGAATCGATAGAGCCAGTCGGCCTGATAGAGCCGGTGCTCGCGCATCAACGGCGGCTTGATTAGCGGCAGATTTTTCGACGAGTCCGGGATCGGGCTGAAGGCGGAATAATAGACGCGCTTCAGGCCGTAGCTGCTGTAAAGCCGGCCGCTGGTCGCAAGGATCGTTGCGTCGTTCGCGCCATCGGCGCCGACGATCATTTGCGTGCTCTGACCGGCCGGCACAAAACGCTGACGCTTCTTCGTCCTGAGCGTCGGTTCGCCCGCGGCCTCGATCTTCAGCCTCAGATCCCCCATCGATCGCCTGATATTGGCAGGCTGCTTTTCCGGTGCAAAGCGTGTGATGCCGTTATCCGTCGGCAATTCGATATTCAGCGACAGCCTGTCTGCATGAAGCCCCGCTTCCTCGATCAGACGCGGTGAGGCCTCAGGGATAGACTTCAGATGGATATAGCCGCGGAAATTGTGGCTCACACGCAGTTCGCGAACGATGCGGACCATCTCTTCCATCGTGTAATCGGACGACCGAATGATGCCAGAGGAAAGGAACAGCCCTTCGATATAGTTGCGGCGGTAGAATTCCAGTGTCAGCCAGATGACCTCCTCCGGTGTAAAGCGCGCCCGTTCGACATTGCTCGACGAGCGATTGACGCAATAGGCACAGTCGTAGACGCAGAAATTGGTCAGCAGTATTTTCAGAAGCGAAATGCACCGCCCGTCCGGGGCATAGGCATGACAGATGCCGGATCCCTCGGTCGAACCGAGCCCGCCGCTTCCCCGGGAATCACGTTTCACCGTGCCGCTGGAAGCGCAGGAAGCGTCATATTTCGCGGCATCGGAAAGGATGGCCAAGCGTTCTGTGAGCGACTTCTTCATTAGTATGTTCACTATATGTTCTTATAGGTAGAGTCAATCAAGGCGATGTGATTTCTGCCCATTTTCAAGCCGCACCTCCCGATATCGGGGCGGGCCGCGTTTCTTTTATGCGAATTTTCTGGAAATCGGCCTTGGCGATCTGCTATAAGCGTCCGACTAAGATTGTGGCACGGTTCCGAAGCTCCCCTTCGGGACCTGTTTTCTTTTGTGTTCGCCGCTGATTGTGCGGATACGAGGATTGAAGGACAGAAAAATGGTTGAAAAGGTACCGATGACACCGGGCGGTTTCGTCAAGCTGCAGGAAGAGCTGCGCTGGCGTCAGCAGGAGGAGCGCCCTCGAATCATCGAGGCGATCGCCGAAGCCCGTGCCCATGGCGACCTTTCCGAAAACGCCGAATACCACGCCGCCAAGGAAGCTCAGAGCCATAATGAAGGCCGCATCAGCGAGCTGGAAGACCTGACGGCGCGCGCCGAGGTCATCGACCTCACCAAGATGTCGGGCGACAAGATCAAGTTCGGCGCCAAGGTGAAGCTCATCGACGAGGACACCGACGAAGAAAAGACCTACCAGATCGTCGGCGACCAGGAAGCCGACGTCAAGGCCGGCCGCATCTCCATCTCTTCGCCGATCGCCCGTGCTCTGATCGGCAAGGAAGTCGGCGATTCCATCGAGGTCAATGCGCCCGGCGGCTCCAAGGCCTACGAAATCCTTCAGGTTTCCTGGGGCTGATCGCCCGCCAGCCGCGAGACCCTCCCTTGCCGGATATTCGTGACGTCGAGATCATCGCGCCCAATTTCAAGCGCCGGCTCTCCGGCGTCACGTCGACCATCGTCCAGCTCATCCCGTGCCAGATACGGCTCGGCATCAAGATCGCGACACTCGGCCCCGGCCTGCCGGAGGACCTGCCGAAACTTAAGGGACGGCAGCTCCTCGGCCTCTGGCGCCCGCCGGCGCGCCGGCGCCAGCGTGTCTGGCACGCCCGCCGCAACAACGAGATGGCCGTCGGCATCCTGCTGCGCCATCTGTTGCGTATGCCGCTGAAGCTTCTCTTCACCTCGGCCGCGCAACGCCGCCACACCGCCTATACGAAATGGCTGATCCGTCGCATGGACGCCGTCATCGCGACCAGCGATCGATCCGGCTCGTTCCTCGACGTGCCGCACGCGGTGATCCAGCACGGCGTCGATCTTGCCTTGTTCCATCCGCCGGAAACTGCGGAGGACGGCATCGCCGCCACCGGCCTGCCGGGCCGCCATCTCATCGGCTGCTTCGGCCGCGTGCGCCATCAGAAGGGCACCGATCTTTTCGTCCAGGCGATGATCGAACTGCTGCCGCAGCACCCCGAGTGGACGGCGGTCGTCTCCGGCCGGGTGACGGCTGAGCACACGACATTTGGCGACAAACTTAAAACGGATGTCGCGGCCGCCGGGCTCAGCGACCGTATCCTCTTCCTCGGCGAAGTGCCTGACATCAAAGTCTGGTATCGCCGCCTGACGCTTTACGTCGCCCCTTCCCGCAACGAGGGTTTCGGCCTGACGCCGCTCGAAGCCATGGCCTCGCGCACGGCGGTGGTGGCATCGGACGCCGGCGCCTATGCCGAGCTCATCGTGACGGGTGAGACGGGCTCGGTCGTCGCTGGCGGCGATGGCGAGGCGCTGACGCGGGCAATCGCGCCCTATATCGCAGATCCCGCTCTGGCGATCGCGCATGGCGAGAATGCGCTGCGACATGTCAGGGCGAATTTTGCGCTGGAGAAGGAAGCAAGTGCGATCGGCGCCGTTTACAACAGCCTTCTCGGCGGCAACCGCGGCTAAAGCGGAAAAGAAAAACGGCCCGCCGGATAGCGGGCCGTTTCAGGAATTTTAGGACTGCGGGACAGTGCGGTCAGTTATTCAGCCGGCTGAAGCCCGGCGGCGGGAGCACTCTCGCCGGTCTGGCCGCCCAGTGCGGCGGCGAGCTGCACCGTGTCCAGCTCGTTTTCCCAACGTGCCACGACGATCGTCGCAACCGCATTGCCGACGAGGTTGGTCAGTGCCCGGCATTCCGACATGAAGCGGTCGATGCCGAGGATGAGCGCCATGCCGGCGACAGGCACGGATGGCACCACGGAGAGCGTCGCGGCAAGCGTGATGAAACCGGCGCCGGTGATGCCTGCGGCACCCTTGGAGCTCAGCATCGCCACCAGCAGCAGCAGGATCTGGTCACCCCAGGAAAGCTGAATGCCGGTTGCCTGGGCAATGAACAGCGCTGCCAGCGTCATGTAGATATTGGTGCCGTCAAGATTGAAGGAATAACCTGTGGGGATGACGAGGCCGACGACCGAGCGCTTGCAGCCGGCCTTTTCCATCTTGTTCATCAGTCCCGGAAGTGCTGCCTCCGAAGACGAGGTACCGAGGACCAGCAGCAGCTCTTCCTTGATGTAGCGCAGCAGCGCCACGATCGAGAAGCCGTTGTAGCGGGCGACTGCGCCGAGAACGATGAAGACGAAGAGCAGAGACGTGACGTAGAAGGTGCCGATCAGCATGGCGAGGTTGGCGATCGACCCGACGCCGTACTTGCCGATGGTGAATGCCATGGCGCCGAAGGCGCCGATCGGGGCAGCCTTCATGAGGATGGCGACGAGCTTGAACACGGGCGCCGTCAGGGCATTGAGGAAGTTGACGACCGGTTCGCTCTTTTCGCCGACCATGGCGAGTGCGATGCCGAAGAGCACCGAGAAGAACAACACCTGCAGAATGTCGCCATCGGCAAAAGCGCCGACAATCGTCGTCGGAATGATGTTGGTCAGGAAGCCAACGATGCTCTGCTCATGCGCTTTCGCGGCAAAAGTGGCAACGGCGGCCGGATCCAGCGAGGCCGGATCGATGTTCATGCCGGCGCCGGGCTGAACGACATTGGCGACGATCAGGCCAATGATGAGCGCCAATGTCGAGAATGTCAGGAAATAGAGCATTGCCTTGCCAGCGACGCGGCCGACCTTCTGCAGATCGCTCATGCCGGCAATGCCGGTCGCAACCGTGAGAAAGATGACCGGCGCGATGATCATCTTGACGAGCTTGATGAAGGCATCGCCGAGCGGCTTCAGCTGGGTGCCGAATTCGGGATAGAAATGCCCGAGCAGGATACCGGCGGCGATGGCGGCGAGAACCTGAACGTATAGATGGGTATAAAAGGGCTTCTTGCCCTTGCTGCCTGCGACTGCGTCGAGTGATGCTGCGATCATGATGTCCTCCTAATGGCTCGTCCGGAACGAACTCCGGCCTCCCGAGCCGTTCGCTTAAAGTCCAACAGCTCAGCCGTTGTTGCCACGTTCTTCGCAATCGCCGTGCCAGTTTTGCACCGACAAAGTAACATATTGAATTCATTATAAAAAAAATTACGGAGCTTCTGATGCCTCATTAAGCAATGCGGAAATCCGCACAAATCCATTTGCGTTTCGTGCAGAAAAATGCACAAATCCGCCATGTCCGTGTCGCAGAAATTGTGGCCTTCCCTGCCCCTGAAGCACCGCATCCGGCGGATGTGGTGGGTCTATGCCGTGCTCGCCCTCCTCGCTGTCGTCGCAAGCCTTTGGGCCAGCGGCGAGATCGGTCGGCACCGGGCGGAGGCTGCTCTCGAGGAACAGGCCCGCATGGATGCGAGGCTGAATGCTGCATTGCTGCGCACGGTTCTCGAAAAATATCGGGCGCTTCCCTTCGTGCTGTCGCAGGACGCGGCACTCGCCGCCGCACTAGCAGGAAACGATGCCGGCGCGTTCGAGCGGCTCAGTCAGAAGCTGGAAAATTTGGCGGCGGGCACGAAGGCCGCCGTCATCTATGTCATCGACAAGGACGGCATGGCGGTTTCGGCCAGCAACTGGCGCGAGCCGACGAGTTTCGTCGGCAACGACTATCGTTTCCGCGAGTATTTTCAGGGGGCGGTCGACCGAGGACAGGCCGAGCACTTCGCGCTCGGCACGGTCAGCAAGAAGCCGGGCCTCTATATCTCCCAGCGGATTTCGGGCAGCAGTGGCCTGCTGGGCGTCGTCGTGATCAAGGTCGAATTCGACGACGTCGAGGCGGATTGGAATGCCTCGGGCACCCCTTCCTATGTCGTTGACGAGCGCGGCATTGTCCTCATCACCAGTATTCCGTCTTGGCGGTTCATGACGATCGGCCGGATCGCCGAAGACCGGCTGACGGCGATCCGCGAAAGCCTTCAATTCGGCGATGCGCCGCTTCAACCCCTGCCGCTCGACATGGTCCGAAACCTCGGTGACGGGCTCGATGTCGTCGCGATCGTCATGCCCGGCGATGCCGGGAAAACCAGGTTTCTCGATGTCGCAACGTCGGTGCCGGCGACCGGCTGGCATTTGCAGCATCTCGTCGCACTCGGACCATCCGTCGATGCGGGGATTCGTGAAGCCCGCATGCTGGCATTGCTGATACTCCTGCCGCTACTGGCCGGAGCAGCCTTCCTCTTGCGCCGCCGCCATGTGATCACCCTGCGGATCTCCAGCGAACAGCAGGCGCGGGAGGAACTGGAACGGCGCGTCGCCGAGCGGACGCTGGATCTCAGCCAGGCGCGGGACCGGCTGCAGGCTGAAATCATCGGCCACAAGAGCACGGAGCAGAAATTGCAGGCCGTGCAACAGGATCTGGTGCAGGCCAACCGGCTGGCCATCCTGGGTCAGGTGGCCGCCGGCGTTGCCCATGAGATCAACCAGCCGGTCGCGACCATTCGTGCCTATGCCGATAACGCCCGCACCTTCCTCGATCGCGGCCAGACGGCGCCTGCCGGCGAAAATCTCGAAAGCATCGCGGCGCTAACGGAGCGCATAGGTTCGATCACCGAGGAGCTGAAGACCTTTGCCCGCAAAGGCCGCGGCAGCGCCGAACCAACCGGATTGAAGGACGTCATCGAGGGCGCGGTGATGCTGTTGCGCAGCCGGTTTGCCGGCCGCATGGATACGCTCGACATCGACCTGCCGCCCGACGAACTGCAGGTGATGGGAAACCGGATTCGTCTCGAGCAGGTGCTCATCAACCTGCTTCAAAACGCCCTCGAGGCGGTGGCGCCGAAGGCCGGAGAGGGTCGCGTCGAGGTCAGAACATCCACCGATGCAGGGATGATAACGGTGACGGTCGCCGACAACGGTCCCGGCATCCCGCCGGAAATCCGCAAGGGCTTGTTCACGCCGTTCAACACCTCGAAGGAAAGCGGCCTCGGCCTCGGCCTGGTGATCTCCAAGGATATCATCGGCGACTATGGCGGCCGGATGGAGGTTTTAAGCGACAGCGGCGGTACCCGGTTCATCGTTCAGCTGAGGAAGGCTTGAGGTCATGAACACACTGATGCCTGTTGCGCTGATCGACGACGACAAGGACCTTCGCCGCGCCACCGCCCAGACGCTCGAACTCGCCGGATTTTCCGTTTCCGCCTATGACGGTGCGAAAGCCGCGCTGGCGGATCTGCCGGCGGACTTTGCCGGCCCCGTCGTCACCGATATCCGCATGCCGGAGATCGACGGACTGCAGCTCTTCGCCACGCTTCAGGGCATGGATGTCGACCTGCCGGTGATCTTGATGACCGGCCACGGCGACATTCCCATGGCCGTTCAGGCGATCCAGGACGGCGCCTATGATTTCATCGCCAAGCCCTTCGCAGCCGATCGGCTGGTCCAGAGCGTGCGTCGCGCAAGCGAGAAGCGGCGGCTTGTTCTGGAGAACCGCATGCTGCGGAAGGCAGCCGAAGATGCGCAGGAGAATTTGCCGCTGATCGGCCAGACGCCTGTCATGGAAAACCTCAGAAAGATTCTTCGCCATATCGCCGATACCGATGTGGACGTGCTCGTCGCCGGCGAAACGGGCAGCGGCAAGGAAGTGGTTGCCCAGCTCTTGCATCAGTGGAGCCACCGCAGGAAGGGCAATTTCGTGGCGCTAAACTGTGGCGCCCTGCCCGAAACCGTCATCGAAAGCGAACTGTTCGGCCACGAGGCCGGCGCCTTTACCGGCGCCCAGAAGCGCCGCACGGGCCGCATCGAACATGCAAGCGGCGGCACGCTTTTCCTCGACGAGATCGAAAGCATGCCGGCCGCCACCCAGGTCAAGATGCTGAGGGTGCTGGAGATGCGTGAGATCACGCCGCTTGGCACCAATGAGGTGCGTCCGGTCGATCTTCGCGTCGTCGCGGCGGCCAAGATCGACCTTGGGGATCCCGCGGTGCGCGGCGATTTTCGTGAGGATCTCTATTACAGGCTGAATGTCGTGACGATCTCCATTCCGCCGCTGAGAGAACGCCGCGACGATATTCCGCTGCTGTTTTCCCACTTCGCCGCTCGCGCCGCCGAGCGCTTCCGTCGCGATGTCCCGCCGCTTTCACCGGATGTGCGGCGGCATCTCGCCTCGCACCCATGGCCGGGCAATGTCCGCGAACTCTCGCATTATGCCGAACGCGTGGTGCTTGGCGTGGAAGGCGGAGGAACGGCAGCGGTCGCTCCGCAGCCGACGGATGCGACGCTTCCCGAACGGCTGGAGCGCTACGAGGCGGAGATCATTCGCGACGCGCTGTCGGCCAATGGCGGCGACGTCCGCCGCACCATCGAGGCGCTCGGCATTCCGAGAAAGACGTTTTACGACAAACTCCAGCGCCACGGAATAAATCGGGGAGGCTATATATCACGCAAGTAATTGGCGATGGCGTTTGCTCTACCGAGGTGGTGTTAGACCTCCACCAGTCCCAGCTTCTTCACCTGCCGGATCGTCAACATGGTGCGCACGGTATCGACATGTTCGTTCGCCGTCAGTACCTCAATGACGAAATCCTGGAAACGTGTGAGGTTCTCCGCCACGCAATGCAGCAGGAAATCGCTGTCGCCGGAGACCATCCAGGCTTGGCGCACCAGCGGCCATTCGGCGGTGGCGGCGGCGAAGGCCTTGAGATTGCCTTCCGACTGGTGCTTGAGGCCGACCATGCAGAAAGCGACGAGGTCGAAGCCGAGCTTCGGGCTGTTCAGCATCGCGTGATAGCCCTCGATGATGCCGGCTTCCTCGAGCTTGCGCACCCGGCGCAGGCAAGGCGGCGCCGAGATGCCGACCCGATCGGCAAGCTCCACATTGGTCATGCGGCCATCGGCCTGCAGCTCCCGGAGGATCTTTATATCGATGACGTCGAGTTCCGCACGACCCACATCATTGCCTTTCTTTAATTCTCCGCGGGGAGCTTCTATATAAAGCCGCGGAATACGCAAGAAAGTTTCACGCCGATGACGGATTCTTGCACATCGGGCGATTTGCCTTGTTGGTAACGCAAGGCTGCCCTTGAATAAAAGCATTGGACGTTCATAAATGGCGCAGGGACGCGAAACGGCCGCAATCGCTATCTAGCCGCCGCCCTCCTGCCAGTCGAAAGGAAATGACATGCCCGCCCGCCATACCAAGGTGCTCATCATCGGTTCCGGACCTGCAGGCTATACTGCCGCGGTCTATGCCGCGCGCGCCATGCTGAAACCGGTTTTGATCGCCGGTCTCGAACAGGGCGGCCAGTTGATGATCACCACCGATGTCGAGAACTATCCGGGCTTTGCCGATCCGATCCAGGGTCCCTGGTTGATGGAACAGATGCTGCAGCAGGCAAAACATGTCGGCGCTGAGATCGTCAACGACCTCGTGACCGAAGTCGACCTGAACCAGCGCCCCTTCGTCGCCCGCACCGACAGCGGCCAGGTCTGGACCGCCGATACGCTGATCATTGCCACCGGCGCCAAGGCCAAATGGCTCGGCATCGAGAGCGAGCAGCATTTCCAGGGCTTCGGCGTTTCGGCCTGCGCCACTTGCGACGGTTTCTTCTATCGCAACAAGGATGTGATCGTGGTTGGCGGCGGCAACAGCGCCGTCGAGGAGGCGCTCTATCTCTCCAACATCGCCAAGTCGGTCACGTTAGTGCACCGCCGCGACTTCTTCCGAGCCGAGAAGATCCTGCAGGAACGCCTGTTCTCCAAGGACAATATCAAGGTTCTATGGAATACCGAAGTGGCTGAGATTACCGGCACGCCGGCCAAGCCGCCGATGCCGCAATCCGTATCCGGGGCGCGCCTGCGCGACGTCAGAACCGGCACGATCACCGAGATGGTGATCGATGGCGTCTTCGTCGCTATCGGCCATGCGCCCGCCACCGAGCTCTTCAAGGACAAGCTGAAGCTGAAGGATAATGGTTATCTCTGGACCGCGCCGGATTCGACTGCGACGAGCCTGGACGGCGTCTATGCCGCGGGCGATGTGACGGATGATACGTTCCGCCAGGCGATCACTGCCGCCGGGCTGGGGTGCATGGCTGCACTTGAAGCCGAGCGATATCTGACGGGCCACATGCCCGTCGCCGTGGCCGCGGAGTAAGATCGGCATGAGGGGTGGGGGAATGCCATTGGATTGGGACAAGCTGCGTATTTTTCACGCAGCTGCCGAGGCGGGTTCGTTCACGCATGCGGCGGATAAACTGCATCTGTCCCAATCCGCCATCAGCCGCCAGGTCAGCGCGCTGGAGCAGGATGTCGGCACCAAGCTGTTTCACCGCCATGCACGCGGCCTGATTCTGACGGAACAGGGCGAGCTGCTTTACCGCACCGCCCATGACGTGCTGCTGAAGCTCGAAACCGTGAAGATGCAGCTCACCGAGACGACCGAGACGCCATCCGGCAAGCTGCGCGTCACCACGACGGTCGGCCTCGGCCAGGGCTGGCTGACCGACAAGATCCAGGAATTCCTGCAGCTCTATCCCGATGTGCAGATCCAGCTGATCCTCGACAATGAGGAAGTGGATGTGAACATGCGTCATGCCGACTGCGCGATCCGCCTGCGCCAGCCACAGCAATCCGACCTCATCCAGCGCAAACTCTTCACCGTGCACATGCACGTCTATGCGGCCCCGTCCTACATCAATCGCCACGGCGAGCCGCAGAAGGTCGAGGATCTCGACAATCACCGCATCATCACCTTCGGCGAGCCGGCACCGAGTTACCTGCTCGATGTCAACTGGCTTGAGGTCGCCGGCCGCTCGTCCGACAACAAGCGTATTCCGCATCTGCAGATCAACAGCCAGACCTCGATCAAGCGCGCCGCCCTGCTCGGCATCGGCGTCGCCTGCCTGCCGGATTACATCGTCGGCCGCGACCCAGGCTTGATTCAGCTGGCAATCAATGCCGACGTCCCTTCCTTCGACACCTATTTCTGCTATCCCGACGAGATCAAGAACGCCGCCAAACTGAAGGCCTTCCGCGATTTTATCGTCAGCAAGGCCAGAAACTGGAACTTTTGAGCCCGGTTTTATTGATGAATTGCCGACTATGCAGAACGTGCATGACTGGCATGCACAAATGAGGGTTGCCGTTTGCCCAATAAACCACCATATCGCTTATAGCTGATGCACATGGTGGCTTTTCCTCCCAGTTCCACCGCATTAGCTGTTCCCCTCTGGAGGTTTTTGACCTTCACACTTATAAGGGCCCTGGTTTTCCAGTGGCCCTCTTTTTTTGCCTTTCTTCCTCAGCGTAATGCCGCACCGCAAAAAATTTGTGCGGCGCATAGCAGACATGCACAAAAAAGCATTGAAACCTGCTCAAGGAAGCACCATATCCCTCTCAGCTGATGCATCTTGTGGTTTCTCTCCCAGTACCACCGCATTAGCTGTTCCCCTCTGGAGGTTTTTTGACCTTCACAATTATAAGGGCCCTGGTTTTCCGGTGGCCCTCTTTTTTTGCCCAAAATTTGCTCATTCAATAAAATCCATCGCCTCACGCCTCCGTGATTTGCATATCGAAGCCTGACGATCGATATATCGGTCAGAGACGATTTATAGTTCGGCGAACGACGATGGACAAAGACGAAATTATCAAGGCGCTCGCCCATCCCACCCGGATGGACATTTTGAACTGGCTGAAAAGTCCCGAGGAGCATTTCCCCTCGCAGGAGCATCCTTTCGAAATGGGCGTCTGCGCCAGCCAGTTCGAGCGCTGCGGCCTGTCGCAGTCGACGGTCTCGGCCCATCTCGGGACGCTGCATCGTGCAGGCCTCGTCACCACCAAACGCGTCGGCCAGTGGATCTTTTACAAGCGCAACGAAGAAACCATCGCCGCCTTCCTCAAGCAACTGACGCAGGACCTTTAGAATGCCCCTCGCCCTCCTCGTTCTAGCCTTGAGCTCGTTTGCGATAGGCACCACCGAATTCGTCATCATGGGTCTGTTGCCGGAGGTCGCCGCCGATCTCTCAGTCAGCATCCCGCAGGCCGGGTGGCTGGTGACCGGTTACGCCCTGGCGGTCGCCATCGGCGCCCCTGTGATGGCGATTTCGACTGCGAAGCTGAGGCGCCGCACCGCCCTGATTGCGCTGATGGCCTTCTTCATCGCCGGCAACCTGCTTTGCGCTCTGGCGAGCGACTACTGGGTGCTGATGATCGCCCGTGTCGTGACAGCTCTTTGCCACGGCGCATTCTTCGGCATCGGCTCGGTGGTCGCCGCCGGCCTCGTTGCCGAAGATCGCAAGGCCCGCGCCGTCGCGCTGATGTTTACCGGCCTGACACTTGCCAATGTTCTCGGCGTGCCGCTCGGCACTGCGATCGGCCAGGCCTATGGCTGGCGCGCCACCTTCGGCGTCGTCACCGTCATCGGTATCGTCACCATATCAGGCCTGATCGCCATCCTGCCCAGGGACAAGCAGCAGGAAAACGGCAGCATCCTGCGCGAGATCGCAGCACTCAGGAGTGGCCGCCTGTGGCTGGCGCTCTCCACGACCGTCTTCTTCGCCGCCTCGATGTTCGCCCTCTTTACCTATATCGCGCCGCTGCTGCGCGACGTCACCGGCGTGTCACCGGAAGGCGTCACCTGGACGCTGTTCCTGATCGGCATCGGGCTGACCATCGGCAACCTCGTCGGCGGCAAGCTTGCCGACTGGCGGCTCGGCGCAACGCTTGCCGGCGTCTTCGCCGCGATCGCCATCACTTCGATCGCCTTCAGCTATACGAGCCGCTTCTTCATCCCGGCCGAAATCACCCTCTTCCTTTGGGCAATGGCAAGCTTTGCCGCCGTACCGGCGCTTCAGGTCGGCGTCGTCGGCTTCGGCAAGGACGCACCAAACCTCGTCTCGACGATCAACATTGGCGCCTTCAATACCGGCAATGCGCTCGGCGCCTGGGTGGGCGGCCTGGTCATCGACGCCGGCTTCGATCTCACCCGCGTTCCGCTCGCCGCGGCCTTGATGGCCCTGATCGGCCTCGGGGCCACTGCACTCACCTATCTCTCCGCCAGGGGCCGGTCCGCCCTCGCCCCTGCCGAGTGATCCTCCCGCAAAGAAAGGACCATCATGGCCAAGCTTTTCGAACCCACGAAAGTCGGCGACATTTTAGTCAAGAACCACATCGTCATGGCGCCGCTCACCCGCAACCGCTCGCCGGGCGCAATCCCCAACGACCTCAACGTCGAATATTACCGTCAGCGCGCTACCGCTGGCCTGATCATCACCGAAGCAACCGCGATTACCCATCAGGGCCAGGGTTATGCCAACGTGCCGGGCCTGTATAGCAAAGAGGCTTTAGACGGCTGGAAGCGCGTCACCGACGCCGTTCACGCAGCCGGTGGCAAGATCGTCGTCCAGATGTGGCATGTCGGCCGTATCTCGCACACGACGCTACAGCCGAACGACGGCAAGCCGGTTTCCTCGACCAACCGCATCGCCAAGGCCAAGACCTATCTGGTCAATGCCGACGGCACCGGCAGCTTTGCCGACACCTCCGAGCCGCGCGCGCTCGAAACCGCCGAAATCCCCGGCATCATCGAGGATTACCGCAAGGCTGCCCGTGCGGCGATCGATGCCGGCTTCGACGGTGTCGAGATCCACGGCGCCAACGGCTACCTGCTCGACCAGTTCATCCGCGACGGTATCAACGACCGTACCGACCAATATGGCGGCTCGATCGAAAACCGCACCCGTCTGACCTTTGAAGTCGTCGATGCCGTGGTCAAGGAAATCGGCGCCGGCCGCACCGCGATCCGCATCTCGCCAGTGACGCCATCAGGCGAAAGCTACGATTCCAATCCGCAGGCGACCTTCAGCCATGTCGTAGAAGGACTTGCCAAATACGAGCTGGCCTATATCCATGTCATCGAAGGGCAGACTGGCGGCGACCGCGACTACAAGCAGGGCGACAATCCCTCCTTCGATTACAAGGCGCTGTGCCAGACTTATGAAAAGGCCGGCGGCAAGGCCGACTGGATGGTCAACAATGGTTACGATCGCGCTCTGGCGATCGACGCCGTCGAAAGCGGCCGCGCCGATCTCGTCGCCTTCGGCAAGCCCTTCATCGCCAATCCCGATCTCGTCGAGCGCCTGGAACACAACCTGCCACTCAACACGCCCGACCAGTCGACCTTCTATGGTGGCACCGGCAAGGGCTATATCGACTATCCCATTCTCGAAAAGGTCGCCTGACCTTTCACACGCGAATGCGAATCCCGCCGAAAGGCGGGATTTCCATCTTCGGCGGGTTTTTGTAGGGTGCCGCCATGTTTGCTCCCTATCTTGATCGCTGGTCGCTCATAACAGACGGCGAGCCCATCATCACCCACTCCAGCCGCCTGCTGCCGGTCCTCTGGCAGGACAGGCCTGCCATGCTGAAAGTGGCGGCCGATATCGACGAACGATACGGCGCGCTTCTGATGCAGTGGTGGGAGGGGGACGGGGCAGCCTATGTGTATGCCCATGAGGGCGATGCCGTGCTGCTCGAAAGGGCGACGGGAAAACGCTCGCTGCTTGCCATGGCCATGAACGGCGAGGACGATGAGGCAAGCCGCATCCTCTGCCGCACCGCGGCCCGGCTGCATGCGCCGCGCGATAAACCGCTTCCCGATCCCATCTCCCTTACCCGCTGGTTCCGTGATCTGGAGCCGGCGGCAGGCAAGCATGGCGGCACGCTTGCCGATTGCTCGGCGATCGCAAACGTTCTCCTTGCCGATCAGTGTGATCTCACCATCCTCCATGGCGACATCCACCACGACAATATCCTCGATTTCGAGGCGCGCGGCTGGCTGGCCATCGATCCGAAGCGGCTGTACGGCGAGCGCGGCTTCGATTTCGCCAATATCTTCGCCAACGAAGAACTGCCTGTCATCACCGATCCCGCCCGTTTCCGCCGCCAGTTGGCCATCGTCTCCGCGGAGGCGAAGCTGGAGCCGAAGCGGCTGCTGCAGTGGATCGTAGCCTATTCCGGTCTTTCCGCCGCCTGGTTCCTCGGCGATCCGAATATTCAGCAGGCAGAAACGGCCCTGACGGTCGCCCGGATCGCGCTGGCCGAACTCGAGAGCTAACCCGCGTTCCGCGACAAGTGCCCGATCAGGGCGTCCGCCGTGTCACGATGCGGTCCGGGCAGGCAGCCAAGCGCCACGAGCGAAGCCCTTACCGCCTCGTCGATCGGTGTCTGCGGCTCTTTGCCGAGTTCGGCCGTAAGCTTGTCGTTCCTCATCCGCACCGGCACCTTCCAGAGATAGCGCATCTCCTTGATCTCCCGCATCACGGGTACGAAGAGTGCAGCAAGCGGCAAGAACCACCAGGGGAAGTTGCCGATCTTTGCCTTACCGCCGGCAACGCGCTTGATCGCTTCGGCCATCTGCATGCCATCAGCATCCCAGAAGCCCTCCATGTGATAGACAGCGAAGTCCGGCAGCCGTTCGGCCCGCTCGATGAGTTGGGCGATGGTTTCCGCCATGTCTGGCAGGTAGGTCCATTGATGACCGACACCGCGCCGACCCGGGTTCCTGATCGTGCCGACCGGCTTGCCTGGGGTTACGAGACCAGACGAAAACCAGCTATTGGCCGTCGTGCCTGGGCCGAAGAAATCCCCCGCCCTGACGATGATGACGCCGGCGCCGGACTGCGACGCGGCCTTCAGCCGCCTCTCCATTTCGACCCGGATCGTCCCCTTCTTCGTCACCGGATGCTGCGGGCTTTCTTCCGTCGGCGCCCGTAGGGCGTCGGGTCCGAAATTATAAACGTTGCCCGGTAGCACGATGCGCACGCCGACAGTGCGAGCAGCGGCGATGGTATTGTCGAGCATCGGCAGCACCAGCGTTTCCCAGTCGCGATAGCCGGGCGGATTGACGGCATGGACGATCAGGCCGACCCCTTCGGCCGCCCTCAGGACGTCGCCCGCATTCATCGCATCGCCCTGCACCCATTCGAAAGCCGGCTCGCTCCTCGACGCCTTGGCGGCGTCACGGTTGAGTGCCCGGACACGCCAGCCGCGCGCAAGCAGCTTGCGGGCAACCGCGCCGCCGATACCGCCTGTCGCGCCGAGAATAAGGGCCGTCATCTTCATTTCGCTGCTCATGACAATCATCTCCTTCGATCGGATGAGAGGATCATGCCATCAGCGTGGCATAAACAAAATTGACGAAAGAAATACGTCTGTTATACAAAAATGCATGAGGACGGAGCCGAGCTGGGATTTCTACCGTAGTTTTCTTACCGTGCTTCAGCAGGGGTCGCTTTCGGCGGCCGCCCGCGAACTGGGGCTAACCCAGCCAACCATCGGCCGCCATGTCGACGCGCTGGAACTGGCAATCGGCGCCGAACTTTTCACCCGCTCGCCGAACGGCCTGCTGCCGACCGACGCCGCACTTGCGTTGAAGCCCTATGCCGAAACGCTGGCGGCAACCACCGCCGCCCTTTTGCGCACCGCATCCGGTGAGCGCGAGCGCGTGGCGGGAACGGTCAGGGTTAGCGCCAGCGAAGTCATCGCCGTCGAAGTGCTGCCGGGGATTCTCGGACCGCTGCAGGAGACCTATACCGAACTGCAGATCGAGCTCTCGGCTTCCGATGCGATCGAGGACCTCGTCAACCGCGAGGCCGATATCGCCGTGCGCATGGCCGAGCCGCAGCAGGCTGCACTCGTCGTGCGCCGCATCGGCGATATCCCCCTCGGCTTTCATGCCCATCGCCGCTATCTCGAACGGTACGGCATGCCGCAAACCCTGGCCGACCTCGCAGACCACCGCCTCATCGGCTTCGACCGGCAGACGGCCTATGTCCGCATGGTGATGAAACGCTATGCGGTGCCCGGCATCGAATTCTCCTACAGAACCGACAGCAATCTTGCCCAGCTTGCGGCAATCCGTGCCGGCGTTGGCATCGGCATCTGCCAGACAGGACTCGCGCGTGAAAATCCCGACCTTGTTCACATCCTGCCTGATGCTTTCAGCATACCGCTCGGCACATGGGTGGCGATGCATGAGAACTTGAAGTCTTCGCCGCGCTACCGCGCAACCTTTGACGTATTGGTCAAGGGGCTTCAGGACTATCACCGATATTCGACAAGCGCATAATTCAGAAAATCAGAATCGATTTTCGGGAGGAATCATGCGCAAATTTCGAACCGATAGAGCCTCCTTAACGCGTCCTTTCGGACGAGCATCCCAGCGGAACTGGAAATGAGAACGCACAGCCCGGTCGAACTCGTGCCCTGCGATCCGCAATGGCCGCAAGCCTTCCAGCGGATCCGCGGCAGGCTGCTGGCCTTGCTGCCGCAGGCGCTCTCCATCGATCACATCGGCAGCACGTCCATACCGGGCATGACAGCCAAGCCGCTTATCGATATCGACATCGTTCTTCCCGGTCTCGGGCATATCGAGGGCGCCACACGTGTGCTCCTGGCAGAAGGCTACGAGCCGCGCGGCAACCGCTATGACGACGATGTCTGGGCTTTTCTATCGAAAGGTTCGGTGCCGGCAGAACGGGTCTACCTTTGCCCTGAAGGTAACGGCACGCATCGAAACAGGCTGGCTTTCCGGGATTATCTCATCGCGCATCCGCAAGCATCGGCCGATTATGCCGCGCTCAAACGCAGGCTGGCTGCCGAATACAGGATGGACGGAGACCGCTATACTGCGCATAAGCGCGAATTCGTCGATGCGATCGTCGCGCGGGCATTGGCGGGAGATGGTTAGCTGCCGATGCCTCGCGAGGCCTCGGCCGTGCGATTCTTCCACTGGCCGTCCACCACCTCGGTTTCCGGCCGGTCGCCGCCCTCGGCATATTCCTCATGCCATTTGCCGTTCTCGTCCTGCCAACTGATCTCGGCGGAATCGCCGCCGACCTGCTGTTCGGCCGCGACGATGCGCGCAGCTTCGAGCGCCTCGGCATGGGTCGGGAATGCCTCGGAATAGACACCCCCCAGCCTGTAGGCCCAGCCGCCGTCATGCGGCACGACTTCGTAGACCACCTTGATCATGCATCCGTCTCCTCATCTTCTTGTTGCGCATTCGCACGCTTCCGGAAAAGATCCGGATCATCGCGGCCGCTTGACGAGAATTCGAGGACGCCGCGATCTGCTTTCCGGCCCCGATGACGTTCAGTATTCCATTAAACGCCGAAGACTGCAAATCGCACTCGACCAGGACTTTCTTGATATATGAAATCAGTGACTTAGATAGAACGCATCAATCGGGGCAGGAGCTGAGGCTTGGGGATCGCGTCACGCTTTAAAGAGGAAAAGTTTCTGGTCGCCGCACTTGTCGTTGCAGCGATCGCTTATTTCTCGGAACATGCGGTGATCGAGATGGGGCGCGGCGTCGCGCTCATTGCCGCCGCTGCCCTGGTCGGCACCATCGTGCTCGCCTCGATCCGCGTTGCCCATCATGCCGAGCTGCTCGCCGTCAAGGTCGGCGATCCCTATGGCACGATGATCTTGACGCTCTCGGCCGTCGCCGTCGAAGTCATTATCCTCGCCATCATGATGAGCAGCGAGAGCTCGCCGACGCTGGTGCGCGATACGATCTATTCGGCGCTGATGCTCGATATCAATGGCATTCTCGGCCTCGCCGCCCTGCTCGGCGGCCTCAAGCACGGCGAACAGCCCTACAACGACAATTCCGGCAAGACCTACGGCGTGATGATCCTCACCGCCATGGGCATCTCGATGATCGTGCCGGAATTCGTGCCGAGCGACAAATGGCACTATTATTCCGCCTTCACCATCGTCGCGATGATCGCGCTTTATGGCCTCTTCCTACGCATGCAGGTTGGCCAGCACAGCTATTTCTTCAGCTACAGCTATCCGCGCTCCGAACGGAAGAAAGAAAGTCCGCATGAGCATGACCACGACGCACCGGCCGCGATCTCGATTGCCACCATTCTCGCCGGCGTCGTCATTATCGGCCTGCTCGCGGAATTCATGGCGGCCTTCATGACCGAAGGCCTGCGCGACAGCGGCGCTCCGATCGCCGTAACCGCCGTCGTCGTCGCGGCGATTTCGGCCGCCCCCGAGATTCTGACCGCGTTGAGGGCAGCACTCAGGAACCGCATGCAGGCGACGGTCAACATCGCCATGGGCGCCTCGTTGTCGACGGTCATCCTGACGGTGCCCGTCATGGAGGCGATCGCGCTCTATACCGGCCAGCCCTTCATCATGGCGATGACCCCGGTACAGACGGTGATGGTGGCGATCACGCTGATTGCCGCCGCGATCAACCTCAACGACGGCGAGACCAACGCCATCGAGGGCATGACGCATTTCATCCTCTTCGCCACCTTCGTCATGCTGACGGCGCTGGGGCTTTGAAGGCTGCGTCTCCCCCGAAAGGGGAACGGAGAGCAGTTATCCGCACGGTAACGTCAACTTACGGAGCGGCCTGACAGCCCGCCTTTTGAGGAGAGCTTTCGACAGTCATTCCTTCGACTTTTCGAGGAAACGCTGCTTGCGGGTTTTCGGCTTGAAGCGCCGGAAGAAACCCTCGATGGCGCGGATGGATTTGGTGACGGACATGAGCCTGTCGATCTGGCTGTTTGCGTTGTGGAGCCGTTCCGACAGGACTTCGGCCGCCGTCATCGCGATCTCGATCGGCGGCACCTGTGGAAACCGTCTGGCAAGTGCCGCATAGGGGCTGGCATCCACGCCGCCCATCATCGAGATCGTGCCCATTCGTGCAAAGAGACGCAGGAAGATCTGCTCAAACGTCCAGTCGTGCACGTCGAAGACCTTCCATTTCTCGCTCCTCTTCGCCGAAAAACCGGCAAGCAGGATCTTGCCCGGCAGTTGCAGCTCGGCGAGCCACAGCGCCACCGCAAAACCGCTCGTCGCGATCTTGCCCACCGGATAGAGGTCGACGAGCATTTTCGTCAGATCAAGGTGACGGGTTTCAGCGCCTTCGAAGCGGCCCTCCTCGCTGAAATTTTCCTCCGGGGAGACGCGAATGTTGACGACGCCCAAAAAATCGTCGCCGGCAAAGAAGCGCAGGACACCCGCCGCCTCGTGCCGGTGGACGATATTGGCGCCCATCACGCCGCTGCGGGCAAACAGCACCGCATGCCCGGCGAAGGGTTCGTCGAGCACCTTATAGACATTATTGAAGAAGACGTAGAGCGCCGTCTCCGGCAATTCGCTTCGCAGCCGTTCGAAATCGACGGCTTCGCTGTTTGCCACCAGCACGACGTGGGAATAGCGCGACAACAGCGCCTTCCACGCCTCCGGCGTCAGGAAATTGAAGCCACTATCCGGGGCGGGCATGGTCTGGGTGTCGCTAGGGATTGCTTCCATATCGGCTCACATGCACTTTCCAAGGACGATGCGCTCGGCCGTCCCACTAGCTGTTGCTGAAATAAGCGCGTGTCCGCGCCAGCCGCGCCAGCCCGCCGATCCGCTTTCCCAAATGCGAAAGGAACCCCGTAATCCGGCCCGTCATCGACGGCTGCCTGCAGAAGGAAGCCCATGGCGTATTGGCGAGGTCCTCGGCATAACGCTTGGCCATCCGGCGATGCACCCACGGCACAGTCGCCTGCCACGGCTTTTTCCGGCCGGTGAAATGGATGATCGCCGGCCGGCCAACGAAAGGCAGGAGGCCCGTCTGCGTGTTCCAGCGCGGATCGAGCACCAGCCAGTCGCCGTCGAAAGTGACGTTCAGCGCATCTTGGTCGTTATTCTCGAAAAGATGCGACCGCTCCTCGAAAATCTCCCGTGTCCTGGCAAAAAGCCCCCTCGCCTGGGAGGCCGACCAGTCGAACAGCAACACGCCGGCGTTGAAATACCGGCCGCCCTCGCGCATGCCGATCTTCCGCTGCCGTGCGCCGGCCTTCTCGGGAAAGGCCATGACATAATCGTCTATGGCGGCAAGCGCCTTGCCTTGCAAATCCACGGCGAAGAGGTCGTCGACCGGCGCAACCGCAAGCACATCGGCATCGAGATAAAGCAGCCGCTCAACATCATCGGGAATGTGCAGATCCATGTAGAGCCGCGCCAGCGTCGCGCCCGACCAGCGACCCCGCGCCTGCAGCGCCGTATCTGGCGTATTGTAGGGCAACACCTTGATTGCCATGCCGTGCAGCCGCGCGAAATTTCCGACCTCGGCGATCTCGTTCGGCTTGAGGTCGATGCCGAGAAGCAGGAACTCCACAGTGGAATTTGAGAGATTGCGCTTGACGGAAAGCAGGGTGCAGCAGGCGGCCGGCAGCATGTTGACATCCGAACAGACGATCACGGCACTCTGCTGCAAAATCCCGGCCTCCCGAAGCGGCGACTTAAACTGATGCCGGATATCTAGTTGGTTTGATGCCAACCCGCAACCGCAGATCACCCGCCAGACCGTCACTCTGCGTCACGTTTTGAATCGGATTTCAACGACTTGCGAGGCGAAGCGGATTCAGATGAGGAGCATATTGAATCGGAAAGTGAACTTAGAGCCGCAGCGCCAATGGATGATCAACGAGCAGCCGGTCGACTGTCGCAAGCTGCAGCCCCTCGACCTTGCATTGCGCAAGCAGCAAGCGATCGAAGGGATCGCGCGCCTCCGGCTCGGGGTCAGCGGCGGTGATGACGTGCGCGATATCGATGGGCAGGATCGTCAGCCCGATCTCCCCGAGATAAAAGGGAATGGTCTCGAGGGGCAATCCGGGCTGCAATTTTCCAAGCCTGGTCTTGATGGCAATTTCCCAGAGGCTGGCGACGCTGACGAAACCGATGGCGGCACCGTCCGAAAGCACCTGCTCGACACGCGGAAAACGCTCCGCCAGTTTCTTCTGAGCAATTGCAATCACCATGTGCGTGTCAAGCAGCAGACGCATGATCACGGCAGCGGCTTGAGAAGAAAATCTTCCGGCAAAGGATCGTCGAAGTCGTCGGCGATATACATCTCCGTGCGCGTGATACCCTTGGAACGAAGATAGGCTTCGCCGGCTTCCAGGTTCAAACCGCCGCGTTTTTGATGCGGCACGAGATCGAACACCGGCCGGCCGTTGCGTGTCACGACAATGGTTTCACCTTCCTCGACCTCACGGGCGAGTTCGGTCAGGCGGTTCTTCGCATCACGGATCGAAACGGTCTTCATGAGGGTAAATGTAGCTACATGCAGCTACATCGTCAACGTCGCCGCAAACAAAAAGGCCCGCCGTCGCCAGCAGGCCTTCGATTTGTGTTTTTGAGAACCGCTTACTTGCAGGCGCCGCAGAAGCGCTGGATGCGGCGGCAAGCTTCCTCGAGCAGCTCTTCCGAAGTCGCGTAGGAGATGCGGAAGTTCGGGCCGAGGCCGAAGGCCGAACCGTGAACGACGGCGACGCCTTCCGTTTCCAGAAGCTCGGAAACGAAATCCTCGTCCGTCTCGATCACCTTGCCCGACGGAGCCGTCTTGCCGATCAGGCCGGCGCAGGACGGATAGACATAGAAGGCGCCCTCCGGAACCGGGCAGACAATGCCCTTGGCCTGGTTCAGCATCGAAACGACGAGATCGCGACGACCTTCGAAGATCTTCTTGTTCGCAGGGATGAAGTCCTGCGTGCCGTTCAGCGCTTCGACAGCCGCCCACTGGGCGATCGAGGTCGCACCCGAGGTCTGCTGACCCTGGATCATGTCCATCGCCTTGATGAGCTGGATCGGACCGGCTGCATAGCCGATACGCCAGCCGGTCATCGCATAGGCCTTGGAGACGCCGTTCATCGTCAGCGTGCGGTCGTAGAGCTTCGGCTCGACTTCCACAGGCGTGACGAACTTGAAGTCGCCATAGGTCAGGTGCTCGTACATGTCGTCGGTCAGCACCCAGACCTGCGGATGCTTCATCAGCACATCCGTCAGCGCCTTCAGCTCGTCCTGCGTATAGGCCGCCCCCGTCGGGTTGGACGGCGAGTTGAAGATGAACCACTTGGTCTTCGGCGTGATCGCCTTTTCGAGATCGGCGGCCTGGAGCTTGAAGTTATGCTCCTGGGTGGCCGATACGAAAACCGGCGTGCCGCCGCACAGCGCCACCATCTCAGGATAGGAAACCCAATAAGGCGCCGGGATGACGACTTCGTCGCCGGGGTTCAGCGTCGCCATGAAGGCGTTGAAAAGGATCTGCTTGCCGCCGGTGCCGACGATCGTCTGCTCCCAGGAATAGTCGAGGCCGTTCTCGCGCTTGAACTTGGCGGCGATCGCCTTTCGTAGTTCCGGGATACCGGAAACCGGCGTGTACTTCGTTTCGCCGCGGTTGATCGCGTCGATGGCGGCCGTCTTGATATTATCGGGCGTATCGAAATCCGGCTCACCCGCGCCGAGGCCGATGACGTCACGTCCTTTTGCTTTCAGCTCGCGCGCTTTCTGGGAGACGGCGATGGTGGCTGAAGGCTTCACACGGGAAAGAGCATCGGCAAGGAAAGCCATGATAACGGTCCTAATGGTTGAAACGGGCAGAAAGCCGGGACCGGAGTTCTGCGGTTAGCTCTATGTCCAATGTATGACGGCATTTCAAGCGCAAAGGCGTGATGGAGGCAATGATTCTTATTGATCGATTCGTCGCGCCACCCGCCCGGCACGCCGCCCCCCTCGGAGAGGCTTGCGTCACGCGGTCGAAACGCCACGCGCAGATCTTGAGTCAATCTCTGAAATCATCCGGATTTATCCCCTGAAATCAGTGGCATCGTCGAATTCGGCCATTGCCACGAATAAGCCGCAACAAATGCCGCGCCACGCCGCAATTCCGTCGCGAGCGCGCCGAGATCGAAGCCGCATCATCAAGTCTCCGAAATTGGTTATTGAGGGTATGCCAATGTTTCTGGAAGATGAGTTGACCATAGGGCGCATTCGTGCGCGCCGAATTTCCATTTCAGTCCTTGTTGCCGTCACCGCCTTTGCCGCCTGCATCGCTGCGATACTGGGACTTGCCTCCGCCGCCCGCGCCGGGCAGACGCCGCAGGCATCCGCCCAGCTCGCAGCGCTTGTCCGGCCGAACGACGTCAATAGCGGCTCGCTGCTCTTTCCGTCGAAGGAGCCGGGCTTCTATGTCGAAGCGCCGCGGCTGAAGACCGATGTCGCCATCGATGTCTCCGGCCCGATCGCCAGGGTGAAGGTGACGCAGCGCTTCCAGAATCCGAGCCAGGGTTGGGTCGAGGGCACCTACGTCTTCCCGCTGCCGGACAATTCCGCCGTTGACGCGCTGAAAATGCAGATCGGCGAACGCTTCATCGAAGGCCAGATCAAGCCGCGCCAGGAAGCCCGCGAGATCTACGAGCAGGCCAAGGCCGAGGGCAAGAAGACGGCGTTGCTCGAACAGCAGCGGCCGAACATCTTCACCAATCAGGTCGCCAATATCGGTCCCGGCGAAACCATCGTCGTCCAAGTCGAATACCAGCAGACCATACACCAGTCGGGCGGAGAGTTCTCGCTGCGCTTCCCGATGGTCGTCGCTCCGCGCTACAATCCGGCGCCGATCGTCCAGACCGTCGAGTTCAACAACGGCGCCGGTTTCGCCACGCCGCGCGACCCGGTGGAAAACCGCGACAAGATCGCAGCCCCCGTCCTCGACCCGCGTGAGAACGCCAGGATCAATCCTGTTTCGCTGACCGTCGACCTCCGGGCCGGTTTCCCGCTCGGCGATGTCAAATCGTCCTTCCACGCGGTCGATATCAGCCAGGACGGCGATCAGGCGAGGACGATCGGCCTGAAGGCGGACACCGTTCCCGCCGACAAGGATTTCGAGCTCACCTGGAAGGCCGCTCCCGGAAAGATGCCAAGTGCCGGCCTCTTCCGCGACGTGGTTGATGGTAAGACCTATCTGCTCGCCTTCGTCACCCCGCCCACGGCCTCGGATGCGGCAGCGCCGCCGGCAAAACGCGAGGTGGTCTTCGTGATCGACAATTCCGGCTCCATGTCCGGCCCGTCGATCGAGCAGGCGAGGCAGAGCCTGGCGCTTGCCATCTCCAAGCTGAATCCCGAAGACCGCTTCAACGTCATCCGTTTCGACGACACGATGACTGACTATTTCAAGGGTCTCGTCGCAGCCACCCCCGACAATCGCGAAAAGGCGATCGCCTATGTCAGAGGCCTGACAGCGGACGGCGGCACGGAAATGCTGCCGGCCTTGCAGGCTGCATTGCGCAACCAGGGACCGGTCGCAAGCGGAGCGCTGCGCCAGGTCGTGTTCCTGACGGATGGTGCGATCGGTAACGAACGGCAGCTCTTCCAGGAAATCACCGCAAACCGCGGCGATGCCCGTGTCTTCACCGTCGGCATCGGCTCGGCGCCGAACACCTATTTCATGACCAAGGCCGCTGAAATGGGCCGCGGCACCTTCACGGCGATCGGCTCGACCGATCAGGTGGCAAGCCGCATGGGCGAGCTTTTCGCCAAGCTGCAGAATCCAGCCATGACCGATATCGCCGCAACATTCGAAGGCATCGAAGCCGAGAATATCACGCCGAACCCGATGCCGGACCTCTACAGCGGCGAGCCCGTCGTGCTGACCGCGCAGTTGCCTGACGATAAGCCCGCCGGCAAGCTGCAGATCATCGGCAAGACAGGCGAGCAGCCCTGGCGCGTCGAGATGGATATCGCCAATGCCGCCGACGGCAGCGGCATTTCCAAGCTCTGGGCACGCCGCAAGATCGACGATTTCGAGGCCCGTGCCTATGAACGACAGGATCCGGCCGCGCTCGACAAGGATATCGAGACCGTGGCGCTCGCCCACCATCTCGTCTCCCGCGTCACCAGTCTGGTTGCCGTCGATGTCACCCCGTCGCGCCCGGCCGATCAGCCGCTCGGCTCGGCCAAGCTGCCGCTCAATCTGCCGGATGGTTGGGATTTCGATAAAGTCTCCGGCGAAAACGCTGCCCCTCTTGGCGGCGCAGAACGCCATGGCTCGGCTACGCCGGCAGAAAACAGCGGGCCGCAGCAGGCGGCGGTCGAAACACAGGATCTCGCCGCATCGCCGGAGATCGCAAACATGATGGCCGCAGCCCCGACCGCCAAGGCCGCCACCATGATCGCGCAGAAGAGCTCTACCGTGAACCTGCCGCAGACGGCGACACGCGCCGACGAGCAGATCATCCGCGGGCTTACCATGCTGCTCCTGGCGCTGACGGCAGCAAGCGGGCTGGCCGTCTGGCGGCGGCGCCTCAAGCGCATTATCGCGGTCGGAGCCAAGCAAAATGGTCTCTAGGCTCTCTGCAAACCAGAACGGCGAAGCGGCCGAATTCGAGCCGCTTCCGACCTATCTGGAACTCGCCATGGCCGCGGCTACGGCCCACGACATGCCGAAGCCGCGCCAGCGGAAGGGTTTCTTCCTCTGGCGTCTTTCCTCGATCGAAAAGGCGATCGCCTTTGCCATTGCCGGCCTTGCCTTCTATGGCTTGGCGCTGATCGGCGACGGCTTCCTGCTCAAGGCGAAAGCGGAACTCTCCCAGATCCTGCTGAAACGCGCATTCGCCGCCGAATTGCGAGGCGAAGAGACAAAACCCTGGCCCTGGGCGGATTTCACCACGGAGGCCAAGGTGCGCGCCCCGCGCCTCGGCAAGGAGGCGATCGTGCTCTCCGGCGCCTCCGGCGAGGCTCTGGCCTTCGGTCCGGCCTGGCTCGTCAACACGCCGCAGCCCGGCGAGGAAGGCACCTCCGTCATCGCCGCCCATCGCGACACGCATTTCCGCTGGCTGCAATATATAAGGCCTGGCGATACGATCGAAGTCACCCGCCGCGACGGCAAACTATTGACCTTCAAGGCCGGCGAGGGCCGCATCGCCCCGTGGGATGCCAACGGCATCGATCCCTCCTCCGATGGCCACAGCCTGGTACTGACCACCTGCTGGCCCTTCAATGCCACCGAACGCGGGCCGCTACGCTACATCCTTGAGGCAGAATTGGTCGATAGCCAGGCGACGGGCTCCGTTCAACCGACAAACACAAAGCCGTTATTGCAGGCCCAATGAGGTTGAAGCCCTTCCCTGTCGCTCCACGTTCAGCATGATGTGACGACGGGGAAGCAAATGAAGAGAATATCCGCCATCCATTTCGCGGCAGCGCTAATCTTCGCGGGCGCCGTGTCGGTCGATGCGGCAGATACCGTGAACACGCAAGGCCCAGCCGTCCGTGTTGAAAAACTGGCCGATGGCCTCGAACATCCCTGGGCCGTCGAGGCATTGCCCGACGGCGCCTATCTCGTCACCGAGCGGCCAGGCCGCCTGCGTATTATCCGCAACGGCGAACTATCCGATCCGATCGGAAATGTGCCCAAGGTCAGCGCCCGCGGCCAGGGCGGCCTCATGGACCTGGCGCTCGCTCCGGACTTTGCCACGAGCAGAAAGCTCTATTTCACTGCCGCCATGGCCGACCGCCAGGGCTCCGGCACCAAAGCCTTCAGCGCGACGCTTTCCAAAGACGACAAGACGCTCGAGGCCGTGACGCCCATCTTCAGCATGCGACGCTTCACCTCAAGCAACATCCACTATGGCTCCCGCATCGCGATATCAGGTGATGGTTCACTGTTCATCAGCGTGGGCGACCGCGGCGACCGCAAGCGCTCGCAGGATTGGCAGGACAACGCCGGCTCGATCATCCACATCAATCCCGACGGCAGCATCCCCGCCGACAATCCCTTCAAGGACAGCGGGAAGGGTCTGCCGGAGATCTGGTCGAAAGGCCACCGCAACCCCCAAGGCATTGCCTTCGATGCCAAGGACGGCAAGCTTTACACCGTCGAACACGGTGCGCGCGGCGGCGACGAGATCAACCAGCCCGAGGCCGGTAAGAATTACGGCTGGCCCATCATCACCTACGGCCGTGACTATTCGGGCGCCGAAATCGGCGAAGGCACCGCCAAGGAAGGGCTGGAACAGCCGCTGCAGTATTGGGACCCTTCGATCGCGCCTGGCGCGCTCGCCGTCTATCGCGGTGCCATGTTCCCAGAATGGGACGGCGACTTCCTCGTCGCGGCACTGAAGTTCCAGCTGCTCTCGCGCATGCAGCGTGACGAGAGCGGTGCGTTCGTCACCGAGGAGCGCCTGTTCAAAGGCGAGTACGGCCGCATCCGGGACGTCGTCGTCGCACCCGACGGCGCGCTGCTCATGGTGACGGACGAGAACAACGGCGCGCTGCTCAGGATCTCGAGAGCCCAAGCCCGTAACGGCTGAGAGATCACAACGCGCCGCGCAATTCCTTGCGGATGACGAATTTCAACCCGTCGACGGCGCAGACCTTGATGTCGACCAGACCGGTTGGGAGCAGAACCTCCCGCAGCACGTCCTCGGTGATATCGGTCGGCACGCGTGAACTCTTCTTCGGCCAGGAGATCCAGATCATACCGTCCGGTTTCAGGACACAAAAAAGCGCGGGCGCGATGGCCTCCAGCGCCCCCCGTTCTGTCGTAAACAGATGGACATAATCGAACGCACGCTGAGGCTTCTCCGGCAGTGCGCGGACGCTGAGGCAAAACCGGCGAAACCGTTGATGTCGCCGATCGTTTCGGTAATGCCGAGAAGAGCGACTGCCTGCCCCTGTGCAAGGCCGAGTTTCCTGACGAGCGGCGTGCCGGAATAGCCTGCCGTCCCACCCGCCGCCGCATCGCCGGCCAGCTTCTGTTCTTCGCCTCGCATGTCTTCGCCTCCGTCAACCGGCACGAAGTCTTCACCCTTGCCGAAAGGAAACGCAACTGCTAACCGCTTGAGCATACCTCCCTTCCCCATCGAGGCTGACATGACGCGCGTTCAGGCGAACCTCCTCCTATTGCTTGCAGCTGCCATCTGGGGCGGCGGCTTCGTCGCGCAGTCGACGGCGATGAAGGCGATCGGTCCCTTCTGGTTCATCGGCCTGCGTTTTGCCGTCGCCACGCTGGCTGTGCTGCCCTTCGTCCTTTTTGAAGCGCGCAAGGCAAAGGAGAAGACCAGCGCGCGCCATGCGAAGCTCTATTTCCTGACCGGCCTTGCCCTTTTCGGCGGCGCCGCCACGCAGCAGGTCGGCCTGCAGACGACGACGGTGACCAATTCCAGCTTCATCACCGGCCTCTATGTCGTCTTCGTGCCGCTGATCGCCGTGTTCTTCCTGCGCCGTGCCCCGCATTGGATCATCTGGCCGGGGGCGCTGATGGCGGTCACCGGCATCTATCTCCTGTCCGGCGGCCATCTCTCGGCGCTGACACCCGGCGATCTGCTGACCGTCGTCTGTGCCGTCTTCTGGGCGATCCAGATCACCCTTGCCGGCACGACCGTTTCCGAGACCGGAAGGCCGCTCGCGCTCTCCGCCACGCAATTTGCCGTCACCGCAGTCTGTGCGCTGGCCGTTGCTGCAGCCGTCGAACCCGTCAGCCTTTCGGCGATACAGGCGGCGGCGCCGGAGATCCTTTATGTCGGCATCTTCTCGTCAGGCCTGGCTTTTGTGCTGCAGGTGATCGGCCAGCGCTATACGACGCCCTCGCAGGCCGCGATCTTTCTTTCTTCCGAAGCGCTCTTCGGTGCCTCGCTTGCAGCCCTGCTGCTCGGCGAGACGATGCCGGTAACAGGTTATGCAGGTTGCGCGCTGATGTTTATCGCTATGCTTGTGGTCGAACTCGTGCCATGTTTGACCCGCCGCCGCCTGCCAGCCACGTGAACACGCGTCCAAATATGGCTGGGCCACCCATCGGGAAAAAAATTTATCGGACGCGGGAAACGCGTTCACGTTGCATTTTTGGGAAAATCTGCTCGGAACTTATATTGCCGACGATATAAAACGTTAATCATTCCCTATCGGCGAAGGAAATTTTGCGTTTTTGCGCAAATTGGACACCGGCGGGGGTGTGCCCCGAACGACACGTTAAAAAACTTTTGCTTGCCAAAATCCTTTAAACGCAGCACTCTCAGCGCGTTCGGGCATTTTGCGAGCATGGGAAGTCCTTAAGTATTTGCGCGCCGGGAACGCTAATATCCCGGTCAGCCGGTTCCGAAAATGGCGGGCGAAAGTCCTGCCCGGAACAGGCCGAGGTAGAGGGGACCTTTTTCTCAAATTTCAAGAATTGCCTGCCAACACCTCCCGCAAGGAGGCAATGCTATGATGCTGCCCGTGTGGATGGCGGGCAGAGAGAAAAGGACCTGAGGCATGGCAGAGACTGGCACTGTAAAATTCTTCAATACCGACAAGGGCTTCGGCTTCATCAAGCCGGACCGGGGCGGCGCCGATATCTTCGTTCACATTTCTGCCGTTCAGGCCTCCGGCCTGGCCGGTCTGACGGAAAACCAGAAGGTAAGCTTCGACACGGAGCCGGATCGCCGCGGCAAGGGCCCGAAAGCCGTCAATCTGCAGATTGCGGGCTGAACCCTTAACAAGGCTGGCGAATTCGAGTTGAAGCCCGGCAGCAATGCCGGGTTTTGTTGTTCAGCCTTCGTTCAGCTACAAATCTGTACTACTTGCACCATCGAGAAAGGAGCTGACGTTCGGCTCCCGGGATTAGGACTTATGCTTATGAACAGGCTCGCAAAAACTCTCCTGCTGACCGCAACGGTCGCCGCGCTTACTATCTCTGCCGTTGGTGAAGCATCGGCCCGCGACCGCCACTGGCGCCGTCACGGCGGCAATGACGCGCTCGTCGGCGGCGCTGTCGGTCTTGCCACCGGCTTGATCGTCGGCTCAGCGATCGCCAACGCTAATAACGGTCCTGTTTATGAAGAGCGCCGCTACATCGACCCGGCCTACGAGCCGGATTATTACGAGCCCGCTCCGGTCTATCGCGCCCCGCGTCGCGTCTATGTTGAGCCTCAGCCGCAATATTACGCTCCGGTGCGCACCGCGGTGGAGCCCTGGTCGCCGCAATGGCAGCGTTACTGCTCTTACCGCTACCGCTCCTTCGATCCGCGTAGCGGCACCTATATCGGCTATGACGGCCGCAGCCACTTCTGCACCGCCGGCTGATCGCGCAACAATCCCTGATACAAAGCGCCGCTTCTCAGCGGCGCTTTTGTTTTTTGCCTCGTCAACCGGCCTTCTTTACCCAAGGCATCGGTCCTACCTCGGCGTCCGGTTCAAAATCGGTCGAGACGCTGACGGCCCGCCATTCCCGATCGGCCTCGATACGCGCCGCATCCGCTTTCTCGACATTGCGCACGGCATCGCTGCCGAGCAACAGCCGCAGCGGCGGCTCGTCGAGACTGGCAATGTGGATGACGACCGCAGCCGCTTTTGCCGGATCGCCGGGTTGGCGGCCGTCGTATTGGCGCTGGAAGCGCACCGTAGCGCCGACCGTCTCCGCATAGTCGTGCCGCCCTTCGGCAAGCACCGTCGAGGAGCCGGCGAAATCTGTCCTGAAGCCGCCGGGCTCGATCACCGTCACCCTGATGCCGAACGGCGCGACCTCCTTCGACAGCACCTCGGAAAAACCCTCGACACCGAATTTCGCCGCCGAATAGGCGCCGCGGCCGGCAGGTCCGATCCGGCCGCCGACGGATGAGAACTGGATTATGTGCCCCGCCCCCTGCCCGCGCATCAGGGCGATGACTGCCTTGGTCATGATGATCGTGCCGAAGAGGTTGGTCTCGATCTGGGCCCGAAAATCAGCAAGGCTGGTATCCTCGATAGAGCCGACATTGCCGTAGCCGGCATTGTTGACAAGCACGTCGATGCGCCCGAACCTCTTAACACCAGCCTTAACTGCCGCGGCTGCCGCCGCCTCGTCGGTCACGTCAAGCGCCAGCGTCAGGACCTGATCGCCATACCCTTCGGAAAGATCGGCAAGCTGGCCGGGATCGCGCGCTGTCGCCACCAGATTGTCGCCGGCGGCCAATACCGCCTCCGCCAGCGCCCGGCCGAGACCGCGTGAACTCCCTGTTATCAACCAGACCCTGGACATCGGAAACCCTCCTTCTTTGGTTCCCGGCTCATGTATGGTCTATTGTATCCGATCGAAAGAAGGTACCCAGACGATCTATACACACCTTGAGGTAACTGACGTGAGTAGCGACATGTTCGATTTCTGCAGCAGCATGACGGACGAACAGGATGCGCGGGCCCGCGAACTGATCGAGCGGGCGGCAGCGAAATGGCCGCTGCGCATCCTGCATGTGCTCTCCGATGCCGGCGCGCCCCTGCGCTTCTCGCGCCTTATGGAGAGGGTCGAGGGCATCAGCCAGAAAGTGCTGACGCAGACGCTGCGCACCCTCGAAAGGGATGGCCTCGTCATCCGCACGCTTTACCCACAAGTGCCGCCGCGCGTCGAATACGAGTTGACGCCGCTCGGACGCGACCTCCTCATGCAGGTCGCCTCGCTATGGCGCTGGATCGTCCAACGCCTGGACGATTTCGATGCGCGCAAAGCCGTGAAGCTGACGGCTACCGCCAACGCTTAAGCCGGAATGCGGATCGTTGCCCTCAACCCACCGAGCGGGCTGTCACTGAGCGTGACGTTGCCGCCGTGGCTGCGGGCAATGTCGCGGGCGATCGCCAGGCCGAGCCCGGTGCCTGACGCATCGAGGTTGCGCGCCGTATCCAGCCGGAAGAACGGCTTGAACACGTCCTCACGGTTTTTTTCGGGAATGCCAGGCCCGTCATCGTCGAAGATGACGGTCAGCCATTTGGCATTGTGCTTGGCCTCGATGTCGAGCCTATCGGCATACCGGCGCGCATTCGAGGCAAGGTTGGTGACGAGACGCATGAAGGCGTTCGGCCTAACGGAGATATCGTCATCGCCCTCGATGGAATAGCTGAATTTTTTACCGTGCAGGGCAAAATCGGATTCCAGCTTTGCGAAGATCTCACTGAGTTTCAGCTCGCCGACATCCTCTTCGACCTCGCCGCGTGCGAAGGCCATGTAGGCCTCCAGCATGGTCTGCATGTCGTTGACGTCATCGTTGAGGCCATGCAGGTCGGGATTGTCTCCGGCCAGCGCCAGCTGCAGCTTGAAGCGGGTGAGGATGGTGCGCAGATCATGGCTGACGCCGGAGAGCATCGCCGTGCGCTGCTCGATCTGCCGTTCGATTCGTTCGCGCATCAGGATGAAGGCAAGACCGGCGCGCCTGACCTCGTCGGCGCCGCGCGGATAGAAATTGTCGGGCTTCTGCCCCTTGCCGAAGCTTTCGGCCGCACGCGCCAAGGTCAGGATCGGCCGGATCTGCCCGCGCAGGAAGAGGATCGAGATGCCGATCAGCACCAGCGAGGTTCCGACCATCCAGACGATGAAGATATGCGTGTTCGAGGCATAGGTCTGGCTGCGCTTGGTCAGCACCCGCAGGATCTTGTTGTCGAGTTTGATGCGGATCTCGACGAGGTTCGAGTTGCCGACCGTGTCGATCCAGAAAGGCCGATGGATCTCGTCAGTGATCTCGTCGCTGAGGATGCCGTCGAGGATCGAGAAGAACGGCTTGACGCGCGGTGGCGGCAGGTCGCCGTCCGGCTCGATCGAGATCTGCAGGCTGAGCTGGTCGCGGGCGATGCGGATGATCTCGCTATAGTCCGAATTCTGCGGATAGGTCTCGATGATCTCGATGATCGCGGCGATGTCACGGGTGACCGCAAGCGACAGCCGCTCCGTTACCATTTGCCAGTGGCGCTCCATGAAAACGGCGGCGACAACGGATTGCAGGAGCACCATCGGAATGATGATGATCAGCAGCGAGCGCGCGTAAAGTCCGGTCGGCAGCCGCCGGCGCAGCCAGCGGACGATCGAGCGCCAGCCCGGCGCAGAAGTGCGGTCTTCCCGCCGCAAGCTTTCGATCGTCACCATCAGCGCCGGTCCCGAACCTTGAGTTTAGTCGATGCTCAGCCTGTATCCGATGCCGCGCACGGTCTGCAGCCAGACGGGATTGGCGGGATCGTCCTCGATCTTACGCCTCAGCCGGTTGATCTGCACGTCGATCGTCCGCTCGCCGACTTCGGTATCGTTGCCGATCAGTTCATGGCGGGGGATCGTGTCGCCGGCGCGCCGCGCAAAGAGCAGCATGATCTCCTGCTCGCGGTCGGTGAGCCGGATCACCTCGCTGGCTTTCTTCAGCTCCTTGCGGGTCAGCGAGAAAGTGTAGGGGCCGAACATCACCTGTTCGATCTTCGGTCCCTCGCCGCCGGCGTTGCGGCGCAGGATGTTGTTGATGCGCAGCACCAGTTCGCGCGGGTCGAAGGGCTTGGAAAGATAGTCGTCGGCGCCCGCCTCAAGGCCTTCGATGCGGTTGCCCGATTCTGCCAGAGCCGTCAGCATGATGATCGGGACGTTCTTGATGGCGCGAAGCCCGCGGGTAACCTCGATGCCGGATTCGCCGGGCATCATCACATCCATGATGATCAGGTCGAAATCGAGACCCGCAAGCTTGCGCTGCGCCTCAGCGCCGTCGGCGGCGACGGTGACGCGGAAGCCGTTCTCGGCGAGATAGCGATTGAGCAGCGCACGGATGCGGGAGTCGTCATCGACCACCAGCAAGTGCGCCGCATCGTCGGAAATATCTGTCTTGACCGCCATTCAATCCGCCTTCTGTCTGTCCCGCATGCCGCTGAGGAAAGCTTTTACGCCCTCCCGCACCTCCGCAGAAGCCCCTTCGAATGCCCGCTCAATGCGGCGCGATTGCGGCTCGGCAAGGGCAAGCGCCAGCTCTCGTCCCGATTTCGTCGGATAGAGCTTGCGCTGCCGCCGGTCTTCAGGACCTGCCACCTGGCGAATATAGCCTGAGTCGATCAGCTGTTTCAGCACCCTTGCAAGGCTCTGCTTGGTGATCTTCAGCGTTTCGAGAAGATCGGCTACCGTCATGCCGGGATTGCGGTTGACGAAATGTACGACGCGGTGATGCGCCCGGCCGAAGCCGCTCTTTTCGAGGATAGCGTCAGGATCGGAAACGAAGTCGCGATAGGCGAAGAAGAACAGCTCGATGATCTCGAAATCGATGATATCAGTATCTTCCATCGGCGTGGCTAGCGGCTCCGGCTTGCCTGCTTTCGGGCCGGTCTGTCGTGACACTCGGCATTTCCTTTCTTTTCCGCGCGCTGCCGGAAGCTTTCGCGAAAATATGTCAGCCTCATTGACATAAATTTGCGTCGCTATCAGCTTCCACGAACTCTGCGGGAGCCCGCACGGCCTCTCATTTCCCTGGCATTTCCCCGGAAAACAAGGCCCGTCCGGCACTCCGACGCAATACGCGATTTCCCCTTGCGTCTGTGGATAAAACGTAATGGGGATAACAATCAACAGGCATGGGGCGTGAAGCGCCGGAGGAGTCTGGGGAGATGATGCTCGATTATCTCGGTCAGGTCACTGATGCGACCGGCGCCAACATCTTCTTCATCAAGGATGGCGTCATTCACACGCCGACCCCGGGTTGCTTTCTGAACGGTATCACCCGCCAGACGTCATCAACCCGGTTTCCGAAATCGGCCCGTATCGCTTCACGCCGTCGATGATCTCGAAACACGGATGAACGACCACATGAAGGAAGTCTATCCGGCGGCGGTCGCCGCCGAATAAGCCCCTCACGCAATCGGTCCGGCTACCGCATAATTCCTTAAATCGGAATCGATTTAAGGATGCAGCTACGGCGTCCTTTGCGGCTCTCGAAAAGACGTGCGGCGCTGTAGATACAGACCCGTCGGGCCTTTTATCTATGCGCCCGTGCCATGACCAGTCCGGCGAGCGTCGAGAGAATGCCGCCGCCGATCAAGCCGCCGATGCCGTCGGCGATCAGGCCGGTCATAGCCGCTTCCCCACCGACCATGCTGAGCAGCATACCGCCGGCAACGCCGCCGATCGCACCCGCGATCGTACGGGCGACGACATTGATCGCCTGCTGCTTCAAAGCGGCGCTCGCGGCGTTGCCGCCGATTGCACCGGCAATCAACTGGGTGATGAGCGGAAGTAGCGCTTCCATGATTTCCTCCTCTGGCGATCTCCCCGACCGCCGATCCATGCCGAACCTTCGGCATATTAGTATATTATCATATTTCGGAGGAAAGCGTTAAGAAAAATCAACCGATGCGGGATTAAGGCAGGGAGAACCGCCCCGGAACGAGGCGGTCCGACGTCCGCCTCGCTTCGTTTCTGTCGATCACGTCACTGATAGACGTAGACGATCCGGCGTGTACCGGGATCGACCAGCACCGGCCGGTCGTTGATCCTGGTATAGCGATACTCGTAATCCGGGATCGACTGGAAGGTGACATCGGCAGGCACTTCCGCGCCGACGACGACGTCACCGCCGAGCTGCACCGTCTCACCCGGATTGGTCTCGATGTAGGTGCGGACTGTCTCCGGTGGGGTGATGGTCTCGACCGCACCGACGGGGCCGAGCAACTCGTCGCCCGGTGCCGGCTGCGGATCGGCCGGAACGACACTCGCGGTCGACTCGTAAGTCACGCTGGGAACGCCGATCTCGGCGCGGTGCTGTTCGACGATAACAGACGTGCCGCCATGATCGACCTGCAGATAATCAGCATAGACCCAGCCGCGCATGCCGTTGACGTCGACGCGGCACCAGCGGCTGCCTTCGATGCAGCCGTCGAGGACCGCGGTCGAGCCGCGGGTGGCAAGGCCGACCGAGGGATATTGCGGGCCCGGGCCGGCGCGAACGTTGAGATCATTGACCGTTGTCGCCATCATCTCCGCCTGCGCAAGACCGCCGCTCGCCAGGAGCGCGGCTCCAGCCAACAGAATGTTTCTCTTCAACGTCATGTGAGCGTCTCCTTGGTTTCGATGCGCTGACAACGCGCGGGGTTCCCCGATGTTCCCCGGCACTCCGCCCAGCGAAACGCCGCTTGTCGGAGATTTCCTCCAAGTACCTTGAAGAATTAAACAAAATTCGATTTTTCCGCTCTACGGCAGTGGCGAAGAGAGGCATAAACTCTTGTTTCAGTCCGTCTTTTTGCCGTGAGGCAGGCCGCAATGGCGGAAGATTCCGGCTGTCCTTGCCGTGGTTTCGGACTATACCCGAAGCAATAGAGACACGAAGCGAGGCACATATGGGCATGCTCCAGGCCGGCATCATTCCGGTGACACCCTTCCAGCAGAACTGCACGATCTTCTTCGATCCCGATACCAAGGAAGGCGTCGTCGTCGATCCCGGCGGCGACGTGCCGCTCATCCTGCAGGCGATCGCCCAGAACGGCCTGACCATCAATGAAATCTGGCTGACACACGGCCATCTCGACCATGCGGGCGGCGCCAGTGAATTGAAGGAGGCCCTCGGCGTCGACGTGGTCGGCCCGCAGCAGGACGATCTGCCGCTGCTGCAACGGATCGAAACCCAGGCTGAAAAATACGGCATATCAGGATTGCGCGACGTCGTGCCCGACCGCTGGCTGAAGGACGGCGACAAGATCTCTTTCGGCGCCCATGAATTCGAAGTCTATCACACGCCCGGCCATGCCCCCGGCCACGTCATCTATTTCAACCGTGCGCAGAATTTCGCCCATCTCGGCGACGTGCTTTTCAACGGCTCGATCGGCCGCACCGACCTGCCGGGCGGCAATCATCAGCAGCTTCTCGATTCGATCCGCGACAAGGTATTGCCGCTCGGCGACGACGTCGGCTTCATCTGCGGCCACGGCCCCGGCAGCCGCATCGGCGACGAGCGGCGAAGCAATCCATTCCTGCAGGAGATCAAACCTCGTGGAGGATCCGATCCTGCCACGTGAAGCCCGGAACAAATAGCTGTAAGCTCGCGCTCACATCATTCTTCTGCCGTTCGGCACCGGCTGTTCGACCGCAGCAAGCACGATCGCGCCGTTCTCATCCTCGAATCCCAGCGTCAGCACTTCCGAGCGGAACGGCCCGATCTGGCGCGGCGGGAAGTTGACGACGCCGAGCACCTGCCGGCCGATCAGGCTTTCCGTCGTATAATGCACGGTGATCTGCGCTGAGGACTTTTTGATGCCGATGTCAGGACCAAAATCGATCAGGAGTTTGAACGCCGGCTTGCGCGCCTCCGGAAAGGGGCCGGCTTCGATGATCGTGCCGACGCGGATATCGACACGCTCGAAATCGGCGTAGGTGATCTCTTCTGCCATATGGTCTCCGTCAGCCAGCCAGTTCCTCGGCTCGCTTGCGCGCCGCCGCAAGGGCTGCGTCGAACAAGGGCTGCATGCCGTCTTCGGCCATCAGCACGGCGAGCGCCGCCGCCGTCGTGCCGCCGGGAGAGGTCACATTTTCCCGCAGCCGCGAAGCGTCGTCGGGGGACTGGTGCATGAGTTCACCAGCCCCCGCGACTGTTTCCCGCGCAAGACGCATGGCGAGGTCCGCCTGCAGGCCGAGTTTACGGCCTGCCTCCGCCATACATTCGACGAGATAGAATACATAAGCCGGACCGCTGCCCGAAAGCGCCGTCACGGCATCGATATCGGCTTCCGCCGGCACCCATTCGACCGGCCCCGAGACGTGCAGAAGGGCATGGACGCGTTCGCGCTGCGGATCGCTGACCCCTGAATTCGCAAAAGCACCGGTGACGCCGCGCCCGACCATGGCTGGCGTGTTCGGCATGGCCCGCACCATGGCGGCCTTGCCGAGATGTTTCTCGAGGAAACCGAGCGTCTTGCCGGCCGCGACCGAGACGACGACCGTGTCCGGCCCGATGGCACTCTTCACCGCCGGCAGCACCGTCTCCATCACCTGCGGCTTGACTGCCAGAAACAGCACGCTTGCCTTCAAATCCGTAGGAAGCGCAGTCAGATGGGTCGCGCCAGCCTCGCTGATCGTCGAAAGCATCGCCGGCGACGGGCCCGGATCGACAACGATGACGGCCGAGCCCGGAACGCCGCTTTTCAGCCAGCCGGAGAGCATCGCCCCGCCCATGTTTCCGGCACCGATCAGAACGACGGGATGTGTCGAGGAGAAAGCCTTCGTCGGCATCTTATGCCTCGCCGACCGTTTCAAACAGCACGGCTTCCATCGCCTTCGTCGCTTCCATGCCGGACCAGACGACGAACTGGAATGCCTGGAAATAGGCCTCGCAGGTGTCAAGCGCGCTGGAAAGCAGCACCTCCACCTGGCGATTGGTAGGCTCCGCACCGCCGGCAAGCAGCAGCGATTGGCGGAAAATGACGACATCTTCCTGGCGCCAGAGGTCGAAATGACCCATCAGCACCTGCCCGTTGATCGCCGAGAGCAGCTTGACCACCTCGTTGACCCTGATGTCGGGAACTTTGATATCGAAGGCGCAGCCAAGGTGCAGCGCCTCGAATTCCTCCATCCAGGAGAAGGAGACGTGGTAGTCCGTCCAGCGGCCCTCGACCGTCATCGCGATCTCGTCCTCGCCGGACCGTTCGAACGACCAGTCGTTGTTGGAGGCAACGTACTCGATCATATCGACCGGGTTCGACTGACGCTCGACTTCCAATTCCATCAGGTTCATGCAGCACCTTCTTGACCGGAACGAATGCGACCTAACTTGGTGTACGAACACAAGAAAGACACACGCAAAATACCGGAACCACCACTCGGATGATCGTTGAACCGCTGCCAGACTTAACGCAGATAACCTGCCCGGAGCTTACCACGTCGCTTCGAATCATCATTTAAAATCAGTGTATAGCGCCCCTGGTCCCCTGCCAGCCCCCCGAACCGAAAATAGGACCGACCACTGTGGAAAGGCTCTTCGAAATTCAATTCAGAAGGGAGAATAAGCGACTCTGCGAATTGGCTTTTTTGGCAGTGTCCACAGGTGGAAAACTCACCTGGTTTTTTTAAGGAAGATGCGGCGTGTGGCATGAAGGCAACGCCGCATCTGTGTCGTATCGGGACTTAAGCGCCCTCGCCGGCAAGCTTCGCCTCGAGTGCTGCGATGCGGGCGGCAAGCGCCTCGTTCTCGTCGCGTGCCTTGATCGCCATCTCGCGCACGGCCTCGAACTCCTCGCGCTTGACGATGTCCATGCTGTTCAGCCAACGCTCGGCTTGGGCGTTGAAGGCGGTTTCGATCTCCTTGCGGACGCCCTGGGCGGCACCGGCCGCATCGGTCATCAGCTTGGCGAATTCGTCCATGATGCGGTTCGTTCCGGTCGTCATGGCGTTTTTCTCCCTTCGCATGAGGTGAATTCAGCCCTTCAGGGCCTCGAGGATTGAGGTAGGGCTTCGCCATCGACGATGCAAGCGCTTTACACGGGATAAGCTTGCCGGAACCGGCCGGGAACGGGCCATCACGAACAATGGACTTGACCGTCCGGGATCGCAGCGGCATGTTCCGCGCAACTCAACAGGTGGAAAACCTTGCCGACAGCAGCCAATCTCCTTGCCATCATGCCTTTCCCGGATATCGATCCGATCGCCTTTTCGATCGGCCCGCTGGCGATTCATTGGTACGGTCTCGCCTATGTCGCCGGCATCCTGCTCGGCTGGGCCTATGCGCGTCGCATCGCCGCCAATGACAGTCTCTGGCCCGGCAACGTCTCGCCGATATCAAAGACGCAGCTCGATGATTTCATCGTCTGGGCAGCGCTTGGCGTCGTCCTCGGCGGTCGTCTCGGCTATATTTTCTTCTATGATCTCCCCGCCGTCCTGCGCACTCCCGTCCGTGCGCTCGAGATCTGGAACGGCGGCATGTCCTTCCATGGCGGTCTGACCGGCACGACGATCGCCATGATCCTCTTTGCCCGCCGTAACGCCATCCCGGTCTGGAGCCTGTTCGACATTGTCGCCGCCGTCGTTCCCTTCGGTCTGTTCTTCGGCCGCATCGCCAATTTCATCAATGGCGAGCTGTGGGGCCGGTTGACCGACGTGCCCTGGGCCGTTGTCTTCCCGACCGGCGGTCCCTTCGCCCGCCATCCGAGCCAGCTTTACGAAGCCGGTCTCGAAGGCATCGTTCTGCTCCTGGTGCTGGCCGCCTTCGTCTATGGCATGCGCGCGCTGAAAAGCCCCGGCTTCATTACAGGCGTCTTCGTCTGCGGTTATGCGCTGTCGCGCATCTTCGTCGAATTCTTCCGCGAGCCTGATGCCCAGCTCGGTTACCTGCTCGGCACGAACTGGCTGACCATGGGCATGGTGCTCTCCTTCCCGATGATCCTGCTTGGCCTCTGGGCGATGCTGCGGGCCCGCCGCCAGGCTGCGCTGCAGCTCTGAAACGGCAGGACGCGCGACATGACCACCGCTCTAGGCGAAAAGATCAAGGCGATTATCCAGGCCAACGGCCCGATCAGCGTCACCGATTATTTCTCGCTCTGCCTCGCAGACCCCGAACACGGCTATTACCGCACCCGCGAGCCCTTCGGCCGTTCCGGTGATTTCGTCACCGCGCCCGAAGTCAGCCAGATCTTCGGCGAGATGATCGGCGTCTTCATCGTCCATGCGTGGCAGCGCCATGGCACACCGACAGACGTCCGCCTCGTCGAGATCGGCCCCGGCCGCGGCACCATGATATCAGACATGCTGCGCGTCATTTCCCGCATCGCTCCACCGCTTTTCGACGCGATGACCGTGCATCTCGTCGAAACCAGCGAGCGCCTGCGCGACGTTCAGAGCCAGACGCTCGAACCCCACGGCGACAAGATCACCTGGCACGATGGCTTCGACGAAGTACCGCCCGGCTTCACGCTGATTGCCGCCAACGAACTCTTCGACGCCATCCCGATCCGCCAGTTCGTCCGCATGCCAACGGGGTTCCGTGAGCGCATGGTCGGTATCGACGCCGATGGCGAGCTGACTTTCGCCGCCGGCGTCGCCGGCCTCGATCCCACCTTGCTGCCCGAACCGGTGCAGAACGTGCCGGTCGGCACGCTCTTCGAGATCTCGCCTGCTCGCCAGGCGGTGATGATGGCGATCTGCGAGCGGCTGCGCGCCTTCGGCGGCACGGCGCTTACGATCGACTACGGCCATCTCGTCACCGGTTTCGGAGATACGCTGCAGGCCGTGCGCATGCATGAATTCGACCCGCCGCTCGCCCATCCCGGCGAAGCCGATCTGACGAGCCATGTCGACTTCCAGCAGCTCGCCGAAACGGCACTTGCGGCCGGCCTCCATCTGAACGGCGCCCTGCATCAGGGTGATTTCCTGACCGGCCTCGGCATCATCGAGCGCGCAACCGCGCTCGGCCGCGATCGCGAACCGCAAACCCAGCAGGTCATCCAGGCGGCGGTCGAAAGGCTCGCCGGCGCCGGTGAAGGCCGGATGGGCGAACTGTTCAAGGTGATGGCGGTCTCCTATCCCCCCCTCGATCTCATGCCCTTTCGTCCGGTGGATTGACAGGGCGCACGCGGCTGGTTCAACATCGGCCCGAAACAAGAACTTAAAGCGCGCCGCATATGCGATGCGCTTGGGATAATAACAAACCCCTCGAAAACCCCGGAATCACAGATGCAGGACGCGGCCTCTCCCGCACCGATCGAAAGCGCGCTGCTGAACGAAGCGACGGGCGCCACGATCCGGCACGGATATTTCACTCGGGCCGGCGGCGTTTCGGAGGGGCTGTATCGTGGCCTTAACGTCGGCCTCGGCTCCAGCGACGAACGCGACAAGGTCCTGGAAAACCGCCGTCGCGTCGCCGCCTGGTTCGGCTTGCCGGTCGAGCGGCTGGCAACCACGCATCAGGTCCATTCCGCCGATGTCGTGACGATCGGCGCCGATTACGACGGCGCCCGCCCCGACGCGGATGCGATGGTGACCCGCACCCCTGGCATTGCGCTTGGCGTGCTCGCCGCCGATTGCGGACCCATCCTGTTTGCCGACCCCGACAATCGCGTCATCGGCGCCGCCCATGCCGGCTGGAAGGGCGCACTGACGGGCGTGCTCGAAAACACCATCGCCGCCATGGAGGCGCTGGGTGCGGACCGCGCTCGCATCGTCGCCTGCCTCGGCCCCTCGATCAGCCAGGCGAGCTATGAGGTCGGTCCTGAGTTCGTCGAGCGTTTCGTCGTCGAAAACCCGGAGGACGAGTGCTTTTTCGTGCCTTCCGCAACACCCGGCCACGCCATGTTCGACCTGCCGGCGCTGACGGTCGACCGGCTGACGAAAGCCGGCGTGCGTGCCGAAAGCCTCGGCCTCTGCACCTATGTGGACAACGAGCGCTTCTTTTCCTACCGCAGGACGACACATCGCAAGGAGCCGGATTACGGCCGCCAGATTTCCGCGATATCAATCAGGGAGACTTGAGCAGAATGGCACTGCACTTCGAAAAGGCCGAATTCGCAAGCCGGCTTGCGCGCCTCACCGAGAAGATGAAGGAAGAAAAGCTCGACGCCTTGCTGCTCTTCGCCCAGGAAAGCATGTACTGGCTGACGGGCTACGACACCTTCGGCTACTGCTTCTTCCAGACGCTGGTCGTCAAGAGCGACGGCACCATGGCGCTGATCACCCGCTCGGCCGATCTTCGCCAGGCTAGGCATACCTCGATCCTTGAGGACATCCATATCTGGGTCGACCGGGTCAATGCCGACCCGACGCTCGACCTGAAGAACCTGCTGGTCGAAATGGACCTGCTCGGCGCCCGCATCGGCATCGAATATGATACGCACGGCATGACCGGCCGCGTCGCCCGGCTGCTCGACGCGCAATTGACCACCTTCGGCCAGATCGTCGACGCTTCCTACCTCGTCAGCCGCCTGCGCCTGATCAAGAGCCCGACGGAGGTCGCCTATGTCGAGCGCGCCGCCGTGCTCGCCGACGATGCGCTCGATGCCGCGATCCGTCTGACAAAACCCGGCGCCGACGAGGCCGATATCCTCGCCGCCATGCAGGGCGCGATCTTTTCCGGCGGCGGCGACTACCCCGCCAACGAGTTCATCATCGGCTCCGGCGCCGACGCCCTGCTTTGCCGCTACAAGGCCGGCCGCCGCAAGCTCGACGCCAACGACCAGCTGACGCTCGAATGGGCCGGCGCCTATGCGCATTACCATGCCGCGATGATGCGCACGATCGTCATCGGCGAACCGACGCATCGCCACCGCGAGCTTTACAACGCCTGCCGCGAAACCATCGAGGCGATCGAGACCGTGCTCAAGCCCGGCCAGACCTTCGGCGATGTCTTCGACATGCATGCCAGGATCATCGACGAGCGCGGCCTGGCCCGCCACCGGCTGAATGCCTGCGGTTATTCGCTCGGCGCCCGCTTCTCGCCCTCCTGGATGGAGCATCAGATGTTCCATGTCGGCAATCCGCAGCCGATCGAGCCGAACATGTCGCTCTTCGTGCACATGATCATCGCCGATTCCGATACGGGCACGGCGATGACGCTCGGCCAGACCTATCTGACGACTGCGGATGCGCCGCGCGCGCTATCCCGCCATCCGCTCGATTTCATCGGGCTCTGACCGGTGAGAATCCGGAATTGACAGACGACCGTCCCCACCCGCATAAATTCGGGTGGGGCTGATTGCGATTGCGGGAAGGACGGACCAAGGGATGACGCGAGCTGCGATTGTGCCCACGCTCCTGTTCGTCATGGCTCTAATGACAGCCTGCAACACGACCGATGCGCTGACGCCGCAGGTCGACATCGGCAATTCCTCCGGGGGCGCCCCGTCGAGCCCGGTGACGCAGAGCGAAGCCGAGCGCTTGGCAGGCACCCGCCAGCCGAGTTTCTCGGGAAGCTCGCAGCAGGGCGGCTACCATCCAGCCTATGATCAGTCGCAGCGGGCCTATCGACCCGGCACCGGCGCGGCGCCGACGACGATGCAGGAACAGGCAGACGCCCTGTCGAGAAGCGGCTCCTCACCGGCCGCCTCTGCCCCGATCGACGGACAATCGCTGCCCCCACCGGCGGCCAGTGGTGAACTTGCCGCACAGCCGGCTCCGCCGGCCGAGGCACAACAGCCGCAGCAGACCGCCGCCCTCCCCCCCAGTTCCTCCTCCGCCCGCGGCAATACCGTGCGCTTCCTACCGATCATCGGCGCGCCGGTGCAGGCCGTGACACCGCTCTCGCGCCAGCTCGGTGCCGAAGCGCGCGCGCACGGCCTTTCCATCAAGAGTTCGAACGACGCGAGCAGCGACTACATCCTCAAGGGCTACCTCTCCGCCTTCAGCGACGACGGCAAGGTCACCGTGGTCTATGTCTGGGACATTCTCGACAGCGGCGGGGGCCGCCTGCACCGCATCCAGGGCCAGGAAAGCGTGCCGACGGCCGCGGCCGATCCATGGGCGGGCGTTCCGGCCTCGGTGATGCAGCAGATCGCCTCGAAAACCATCGCGGAATTCTCTTCCTGGCGGCAGGCTCAGGGAGGTTAGTCACAAACTTTTTGCAAATATGGAAGGCTGTGGCGCCTTTGCCCTTGCATTCACGGGGAAGCTGACTAAAAAGCGCGGCTATCAGCGCGTAACAGGCGGACCAAAATGAAGGTTTTCGCGGGCAATTCGAACCGGCAACTCGCCGAAGCGATCTGCAACTATCTCAATGTTCCCTTGGGGAAAGCCAGTGTTCGAAGGTTTGCCGATCAGGAAATCTTCGTGGAAATCCAGGAAAATGTGCGCGGCGAGGACGTTTTCCTCGTGCAGCCGACCGCTTTTCCCGCAAACGACCACCTGATGGAACTGCTGATCATGATCGACGCTATGCGTCGTTCGTCAGCCCGCCGCATCACCGCCGTCCTTCCCTATTTCGGCTATGCCCGCCAGGACCGCCGAGCCTCCGGCCGCACGCCGATCTCCGCCAAGCTGGTCGCAAACCTCATTACCGAAGCCGGCGCCGACCGTGTCATGACGCTCGATCTCCATGCCGGGCAGATCCAGGGCTTCTTCGATATTCCGACCGACAATCTCTTCGCTATGCCCGTGCTGACGCGCGACATCAAGAGCCATTATGACCTCAGCAACGTCGTGGTCGTCTCGCCTGACGTCGGTGGTGTGGTGCGTGCCCGCGCGCTTGCCAAGCGGCTGGACTGTCTTCTGGCCATCGTCGACAAGCGTCGCGAGCGACCGGGTGAATCCGAAGTCATGAACATCATCGGCGACATCACCGGCAAGGACTGCCTGCTGATCGACGACATCGTTGATTCCGGCGGCACGCTCTGCAACGCGGCCGACGCGATGCTGGCCAAGGGCGCATCCAGCGTCACCGCCTATATCACCCACGGCGTTCTCTCGGGCGGCGCAGTCACCCGCGTCACTTCCTCGAAGCTGCGCGAACTCGTCATCACGGATTCGATCCAGCCGACCACGGCGGTTCTCTCGGCGCACAATATCCGCATCGTAACGACGGCGCCGCTGATCGGCGAAGCCATCAGCCGAACGGCTCAGGAAGAGTCCGTCTCCAGCCTCTTCGATTAAAGAGAGCCGGCATTCGACCGGCTCTTTCAATTTCTGCATCAGATGGACCAAGCTATTACTGGGCATGCTCTTCGAGCCGCATGAATTGCTGGCCGTTGATAGTCGCCGAGCCGCGTTCGGTGACAACGAAAGCCCAGAATAAACCGCCGTTGCGATCGTTGGGCGCAAAAAAGCCGGCACAAGGCCGGCTTTTTCATTTCTGATCCTAATTTGATAATGCTCAAGGCTGCTGCGGCGGCGCAGGTACCGCGTCCTGATCCTGATCCGGTTCCTGCTCCTGGTCTGGCTCCTGATCCAGACTATCCGGCCCCTTGACCACCTGCCCGTTGACGGCGATCGCGCCGTCGCGGCTGACGCTGATGTCCCAGCGCGAGCGGCCATCTGCATCGGTCTTGGCGAAACCCTTCACCATCATGATGCCGAAGGAGACCTGGTTGAGATCGGGATCCGTCTTGGCAAGCTCCTGAACCGCGGCAATCGTCTTGTCGAGATCACGGGCAAGGATCGTCGCCTCCATCGAATAGTCCTTCTGGGTATCGACGCGTCCCTCGATCTTGCCGGTCATGTCGAGGTCATAGACATCGGACTTGGCGCTGACCTTCGGAAACTCGATGGCGAGCCGGCCATCGCGGAAGAGCTTCTTCGCCATCTCCTCGCCGCTCGTCTCCGGCGCCTCGGCGCTGCTGAAATCCACCGCCATGAAGGCGTCGCCGAAGGTGGCGAAATCCAGATTCGGCATGGCGAGTTGCAGCTCGAAGCTGGTCGGCATGAAAGGCGAATAGCTTGGCGGCATCAGCGGGCTGTCGAGTCTGATGTCCTGCGCATTCATGCCGAAGCCGAAACGCATGGCATCGCTCGGCCCATCGATGGCCAGGTTGTAACCAAACGCCTTGACGCCGCCATTGCCCATCTGGCTGCTGACGGTCAGATTGTTGACCCCGATTGTTTCGCTGAAAGAGGCAAGAATCGGGAAGGCTTGCTTGAGCATTCCCTTTATCTTGTCGCTATTCTCCGGGCTCAGTTCCTTCTCCTCGAGATGGTCGAGAACGAAAAGGACGATCTCGCGGATTTGCTTGGCCGGCAGGCCGTTCACCTTGGCATCGAAATCGATCGAATCGGCACGGATTTCAACGGGCGGCATTTGCAGGCCGGAAACCTGCTCCACGAAAGTGGACATCGAGCCGCTGCCCGCAAAATCGATACGCCCGTTGCCGCCTGCGCTGTCCGTCGAACTCAGCTTTTGGTCGATCGCGGCGATACTGGCATGGACTTCCTCGGTGTCGGACTTGCTGGTGACCTTGATGTCCTTGCCGGTGAAGGTGCCGGAGCGCAGATAGCTGATCGCCGGATCGAAGACGCCGGTGTAGACAAGCGAAGCGATGGAGTAGGAAAAGTCCGTCGGCTTCTGGTCGGGGCCTTTGAAATGGCCGGAAACGTTGAGGTTGTTGTCACCCTCGATGTTCCAGAGCCCGCTGTCGAGCGGCGTGGCGAACATCGAGAACGGCGTCAGCCCGTTGATCGCGAATGTCGCCGGATCGGCCTTGGCAAGCAGCTTCGCCAGATCGTAAATGATCTCATATCGCGCCCCCGCCGGATTGACGGTGATCAGGCCGCTCTTCGCCAGATCCTCGGGAAGCAGCTTCGTCAGCGTGTCCTTGACCGCATTGGCGCCATCCTGATTGATCTCGACACCCTGGGCCGTGGTGACAAGGCAAAGTGCCAGCAAGCTCGTTGCCGTGACAAGTTTGAGACGCATAGTCCGATTTCTCCTCAGCCGCTTTTTTGAATGCGGGCCATCCAAAGATGCGAAGCGCGCGGATGTCAACCTCAGCTGCGGCAGAGAAGGGCAATTTGCCGCTCACGCGGCCGCGGATTTCTTCACGACCGGCGCAAGAACCGTTTCGTGCTGTACGGCCGGCACCTCGCCGTTGACGATCGCCTCGATGCCCCGAGCGCGGTCCCGGCTTACCGAAGAGGAAGCCCTGCACTTGCAGACAGCCTTCCCGTCGCAGGAAGTCGATATGGTCTTCGTTTTCGACGCCTTCAGCAAGCACCGGTATGTCGAGGCTTGCTGCAAGAATTAGCGTCGAACGCACGATTGTCGCAGACTGCTTGTTGGTGACGACGCCGTCGACGAAGGCGCGGTCGATCTTGATCTTGTCGAACGGGAAGCTGTGCAGTGTCGACAGTGACGAATAACCCGTGCCGTAATCGTCCATCGCCACCTTTACGCCGAGCGCTTTCAGCCGGCGGATGGCCTGAAGCGCATGTTGATGATCGGCGATGATGCCGGATTCGGTGATTTCGATCTCGAGTCGCGCCGCCGGCAGGCCGGTCTCAAGCAGGATCTGATGCACGATCTGCGGTAGGCGGTTGTCGCCGAGCTGCTGCGGCGCGACGTTGACGGCGATGCGTAACGGGTTCTTCCAGGTCGCCGCTTCCGCGCAAGCGGCCCGCAGCACCCATTCACCAAGCTCAATGATAAAGCCGGTCTTCTCCGCGATCGGAATGAATTCGACGAGTGAGATGTAGCCGCGCACAGGATGTCTCCAGCGCAGGAGCACTTCCAGCCCAATGATGTCGCGCGTCACCGTGTCATTCTGCTGCTGGTAGAACAGCTCGAATTCGCCGCGTGCCAATCCCTCCCGCATCTCGCTCGCCAGCGCGTTGCGTTCGCGCGCTGCCTGGTCCATCGAGGGCTCGTAGAAGCATATGCTGTTGGTCGCTGTCGATTTTGCCCGATACATGGCCGTATCGGCCTGTGACAGCAGGTCGTCCAAAGTGTTCGCCTGTCCGGGATAGGTGGAGATACCGATACTGGAGCCGACGGTCAGCGCATGGCCGTTCCATTCGATCGGCCGGGCGATCTCGTCGAGCATGCGTTGTGCCAGTCCCCTGGCGTCCGAACGGACGAAATAATCGCACATGACCGCCACGAACTCGTCGCCGCCGACCCGCGCCACGAACCGGCCGTTCTGCATGATCCTGGACAGCCGTTCGGCGACGGCGCGCAGCACGGCATCGCCGGCGGCGTGGCCGTGAACGTCGTTGATTTCCTTGAAACGGTCGAGGTCGAAGGAGAGCACGGCGATATTGGCCGTCATGTCCTTCGGCTTGTTGACCAGCGCCGACAGATGCTCGTTGAAGGCGGCGCGATTGGCAAGATTGGTCAGCGGGTCATGCAGCGACAGATGGCGATAACGCTCGACGGCTGCCTGGGTCGACTGCATGTCGATGATATAGGTGGAGGCGCCCAGCGCCAGGATGATGATCATGACGGCGCTGACGAGACCGGTCATGATGCCGTCAGAGATGATCTCGGTGGGTGCCGCAACAGTGGCATCCGGCAGGATCGTCAGCCCCGCCATCCCGGTGAAATGCGTGAGCACGATCGCAAGGATCAGCGAAAGGGCAGCCCCGTGGCGGCAGAAACGCCTGATCGGCCGGCAGACGCGATTGGTGGCGACTGCGCCGAACAAGCCGGCCAAGACCAGCGAGGTGACGACATAGGAGGTCTGCCATTCGAGACGACCCTCGATCTCGTAACCGGCGATCCCGACATAGTGCATGACCGCGATGCCGAGGCCGACGATCACGCCGCCTGCCTCGATAAGCGCGCTCTTCTGCGCAATTGACGCGATGGCAAAGCCGATCATCGTCGTCGCGACGGCGGCAAACAGCGACAGCAGCGTCAGCGTCGGCCCATAGCCGTTCGCCACCGGCGTCTGGTAACCGAGCATGGCGATGAAATGCGTCGTCCAGATGGTCGAGCCGCCAACGAAACCGGAGAGAAACAGCCAGTTGGTTTTCTGCAGCCCCTGCGATCGGCGCACCCGGGTGAAGAGGCGCATCGACAGCATCGATCCGAGCACACAGATAACGGTGGCGAAGATCAGATGCGGAAGGCTGTGTTCGACTGTGATGCAGGAAAGGACGCGCAACATGAGAGGCAACCGGCAAATTGAGACGGCCCTGCTTATATTGGCGGGTAAACGCAGGATTTATTAATCGCCGCCGATTTCGTTTTCGATGGTGAAACCTTGGCGAAAGCGTGTATATGGGCAAAAACAACTCAAATCCGCAACTTGCGTTTCCGATCGACTTATAATATAGGCCACCGGTCCGTGTAGACACCCTTGGAGGCAACGCGGATGAGGTCGGGTCATCCCGCCTCCGGTTCGTCGGAACAAGGCTTTTGCCCGCCGCCGAACTCTCCAAATAACCTCGAAAGGAATAGCCATGAGCCAGGAAACTTACGAGCTCAAGGCCGAGGCGCGCGAACGGGTTGGTAAGGGGTCCGCCCGTGAACTTCGCCGCAACGGTTTGATTCCCGCTGTCATCTATGGTGACAAGCAGGCCCCCATTTCCATCGCTCTCAACACCAATGAGGTGACGAAGCGCATTCACGCCGGTGGTTTCATGACCACCGTGGCGACGATCGAAGTCGACGGCAAGAAGCACAAGGTTCTGCCGAAGGACTACCAGCTCGATCCGGTCCGTGACTTCACCATGCATGTCGATTTCCTGCGCGTCTCCGGCAACACCCAAGTGACCGTCGAAATCCCCGTGCACTTCATCAACGAAGAGAAGTCACCGGGCCTCAAGGTTGGCGGCGTTCTGAACATCGTTCGCCATGAAGTCGAAGTTCACTGCCCGGCCGATGCGATCCCCGAGTTCTTCAACATCGACCTCAGCGGCAAGAAGATCGGCGACAGCATCCATATCGCGGAAGTCACCCTGCCGAAGGGTGTCACCCCGGTCATCGACCGCGACTTCACGATCGCGACGATCATCGCTCCGGCTGCCGGCATCGATGAGAGCGCCGCGGAAGGCGAAGCCGAAGCCTGATCGCTTCGACCAATTTGTAAAGCATATGGCCCGCTTTCCCCTGGAAAGCGGGTTTTTCATTGCCCGGAAACACCCGTTTCAGCAACATTTAACAAATTCGTGAAAGCATGCTCCGTCAGCTGCGAAGAAGCCCGCCTCAACGCGCGACAGCAAATACGGTCGGCCCGGGGAGTAGACGGAACCATGAACAATTCCGTTGAGAACAGATTTTTTGCGATAGTTTGCGGAGCGCTGCTTGTTTTTGTCGCTCCCCTCTTTGTTCTCTTCCTTTTTCTTTCCTCGGAACGGGCCGACAAGGAAATACGCGACCATATCTCCGTTCTTCTTGTCGCCAATGCCCAGGCGCTGGCCAAACCCCTGTGGGACCTTGACGAGGACAGCGTCACCCAGATCAGCGCGACGGTCGTTTCCCAGGGCGCCATCGTCAAGGTCGAAGTGCGTGACCAGTCGGGCCAGCTCGACGTCAGCCAGTCCACCATTCCGCGCTCCTTCGACGGCAAGCTGGTGCAGGTGTCGCGCGCCATCATCTATAACAACGTCGACGGTCCGAAGAACCTCGGCAGCATCAGCGTCTATTATCCTGCGCTCGGCCTGTTTTCCGGCCTGAAGCAGGAAGAGGTCGTCTTCATCTCGATCTTCATCTTCGCGGTGCTGACCGTTTTCGGCACGGCGCTGATCGGCAACCGCTTCTTCGTCATCCAGCCGCTGATGCGGCTGACCGCGGCAATCGAGGCCACCCGCCAGTTGGGCTCCCGCCATCATGTCGACTGGCAGTCGAACGACGAGATGGGACGGCTTGCCCATAGCTTCAACGAGATGCAGACCAAGCTCGAAAGCGAGGAAAAGGAGCTGAAGTTCGCACACCGCCGCGCCACCGACATCTACAATCTGACGCCCGCCATGCTCTTCTCGCTCGACGAGGAAGACCGCATCACCGCCGTCAGCGATTATTGGCTGCTTGCCACAGGTTATAACCGCGCCGCCGTCATCGGCCGCAACTTCGCCAATCTCGTCACCCCCGCGACCCGCAACAAATTCGTCAAGCGCCGCCAAGCCGAAAGCGGCATGACCGTCACCGTCAAGTTCGTTTGCCTGGATGGCCGCACCATGGACGTCCTCATCATGGAATCGGAGGCAAGAGCTGGCGCTCAGGACCGCCTCTCGCTATCGGTCATGACCGATGTGACCGAACTCAAGGCGTCCGAGGACCGCAATCACCGCCAGGCAATCACCGATCACCTGACCGGGCTTCTCAATCGCCAGGGCTTCGAAGCCGTCCTCGACAACAAGATCGCCGCCGCCGATGCCGCCGGCCAGGAACTCGCCTGTCTCTTCGTCGATCTCGACCGTTTCAAGTGGATCAACGACAATATGGGCCATGCCGCCGGTGACATGGCGCTGGTCGAGCTAGTCGAGCGCCTGAAGACCCATCTTGCCCCCTCCGACGAGGCGGCCCGTCTCGGCGGCGACGAATTTGCCATCCTGCTGCCGGCCAAGGACGCCGAAAGCCGCGCCAAGGTGATGTGCGAGCAGATTGCCTCGATCTTCGAAACGCCATTCGCCCCCGACATGCATCTGAGCGCTTCCGTCGGCATCGCCATCTATCCGCATCATGCTGCAACCGCGGCCGAGCTGCTGCAAAAATCCGACATGGCGATGTATGCCAAGAAACGCGACGGCAAGAACGGCGCGCAGCTCTTCGACAATGCCATGCTCGACCGCGCTCGCAGCCGCGCCGAAATCGAGGCCAATATCGAAGCCGGCCTGGTCGACAACTGGTTCGAAGCCTTCCTGCAGCCGATCGTCACCCTGAACGGCCGCGGCATTGCCGGTTTCGAGGCGCTGATGCGCCTCAACCATCCGCAGAAGGGCATGATGCCGCCGGCCGAGATCATCAGCGTCGCCGAGGAAACGGCAAAGATCGTCCGCGTCGGCAACGTCATCATGGAAAAGGCGATCGCCAACCTCGCGAAGATTTCCCGCATATCAGGCATGCAGGATACCTATCTCGCCATCAACTTCTCGCCGCTGCAGTTCGAGCCGGCGCTGCCGGCCCGTCTTGCCGCCGTCATCGGCCGCCACGGCATCCGCCCCGAGCGCATCGTCGTCGAGATCACCGAAGCCGTGCTGATGCACGACAACCCGCAGATCCGCTTGATCGTCACGGAGCTTCGTCGTTTCGGCTGCCGCATCGCGCTTGACGATTTCGGCACGGGCTATTCGTCGCTGAGCTACCTCAACCGTTTCCCCGTCGACATCATCAAGATCGACCAGTCCTTCACTCGCGCAATCAACGACGGCGACGACGACGCGCGTCAGAAGAGCCGGATGCTGATCGAAGGCATTACCACGCTTTCCCATAAGATGAACTGCACCGTTATTGCCGAGGGCATCGAGACCGAAGAGGAATGCCGCACGCTCCATCAGATGGGGCTTGACTACGGCCAGGGCTATCTCTTCCATCGTCCGCAGCACGCCGCCACGCTGATCGACGAACTGACGGCCTCGCAATCGGCCGTCGCACGTGCCTCGTGAACGAAGAACCAAGGAGATGATACGGATGAAAAAGCTCCTGCTTCTCGCATGCCTGGCGCTGCCCTGCACCGCCCATGCGCAAACGGTGACGTTCACGACCGAGGACTATGCCCCCTTCAATTACCGCGAAGGCAAGGAGATCAAGGGCGCGACCGTCGAGCAGGTCGAAAAGGTGATGGCCGCGATCGGCGTCGACTACACGATCGAGATCATGCCCTGGGCGCGTGCTTTCAGCCTCGCCCGCACGGCGCCGATGACTTGTGTCTTTGCGACCGCCCACAACGGCGCACGCGACCCGTTGTTCAAATGGGTCGAGCCGCTGCTCATCGACCGCAACATCCTGATCACCCGCAAGGGCTCGGGCGTCACCGCCGGCAATCTGGACGAGGCGAAGAAATATACGGTCGGCACGCAGCGCGAGGATTATACCGAGACGATCCTGAAGGAGAAGGGTTTCACCAAGCTCGATGTCGCCAGCGATTTCAATGCGACGCTGCGCAAACTGCTTGGCGGGCGCATCGACATGATGCCGATCTCCGAACTCTATTTCGAAAAACTGAAGGCCGACCAGCCGGTGGAATTGGTGACCGTGCTCTCCGCCCAGCCAATGGGCATCGCCTGCGAGAAGAACTTTCCGGACGATCTGCTCGCCAGGATGCAGGCTGCTCTCGACAAGCTGATCGCCGATGGCGACCAGAAGCAGATCTTCCTGAAATACGGCATGAACCTGTCGGAATGACTCCGGAGACAACTGCCCTTTCCGCTTGACTTTGCTTTCATTTCGCGGTGGTGAACGGCGGGAAGTTTTAAAGCGCGTCGCGATCTTTCAGATTTGCTCCTCGCGCTTTAGGTCTTTGTTTTTACGCATGTGATTGTCGCAAAACCGCTGCACACTTTGCGCGACATGCTTTAGCGAGGAAAGACAGGCCATGCTGATCATCGCGGGTCTCGGCAATCCCGGCAGCAAATACGCCGGCAACCGCCACAATATCGGCTTCATGGCCGTCGACGCCATCCATCGGCGCCACGGCTTTTCGCCCTGGTCGAAGAAGTTCAGGGCCGAGATCGCCGAGGGCGAGGTCGGCGGCGAGAAAGTGCTGCTGATGAAGCCGCAGACCTTCATGAACCTTTCCGGCGAGTCCGTCGGCGAAGCGATGCGTTTCTACAAGCTCCAGCCGGCCGATCTCGTGGCCATCTACGACGAGCTCGACCTTCCCCAGGGCAAGGCGCGGCTGAAGACCGGCGGCGGCCACAACGGCCACAACGGCATCAAGTCGCTCGACGCCCATTGCGGCAGGGAATACCGGCGGCTACGCCTCGGTATCGGCCATCCCGGCATCAAGGAAATGGTGCAGAACCATGTGCTCGGCGATTTCGCCAAGGCCGACAAGGCCTGGCTGGAGCCGCTTCTCGACACGCTCGCCGACAATGCCGACATGCTGGTGCGAAACGAAGATTCGCAGCTGATGAACAAGATTGCGCTGGCGCTCGGCGGAAAGGCCGAGGAGGAGAAACCGGCGAAAGAAAAGAAGGATGTCGAGAAGAAGCCGGCCGGCCAGTCGCATATCTATCAGGCCCGCAACCACAATCAGCCGAAGTTGCCGGCCACCGGCCCGATGGCCGACATGCTAAAAAAGATGTTCGGCAAAAAGGGCGATTGAGACCGATGCCGGATCACGACGTCATCATCCGCCCGGCTGCCCGCGGCGATCTCGCCGGTCTCATGACGCTTTACCGTCACCTGAGCCCCACCGATCCGGTTCTTGACGAGGCCATTGCCGAAGAACGCTTTTCCGCCATCCTGGCCCAGCCCGGCATGACCGTCTTCATCGGTTTTGCGGGTGAGGTCGCCGTCGCCACCGTCACAAGCGTCGTCGTGCCGAACCTGACACGGAACGGCGCGCCCTATGCGCTCATCGAAAACGTCGTCACCCATGCCGATCATCGCAAGCGCGGTTATGCCCGCACCGTCATCGGCCACGCGGTCGCCGAGGCCTGGAACGACGGATGCTACAAGGTGATGCTGCTTACCGGCTCCAAGAATCCGGCAACGTTGCGCTTCTATGAGAATTGCGGTTTCGTGCAGGAAAAGACCGGCTATCAGATCCGCCGGCCCTGACTCCATATTCGGGGCGGCCCTCAGAAAGCGCCTATTCCTCCGGTTCGGTGGTGAACATCAGCGGAAACCCCATGCCCTTGGCAAGGTCGATACCCTCCTTGGCCTTGGTCTCGGCGATGTCCCTGGCGCAGACCACGACCACGCAGGAACCGAGCTTGTGCGCCGTCATCATCACCCGGTAACCCGTCTCCTCGCTCATGCGGAAGACGGCCTTCAGGATCATGATGACGAGTTCGCGTGGGGTATAATCGTCATTGACGAGGATGACCTTGTAGAGCTTCGGCTTGTCCAGCTTGGGCTTCACTTTGACCTTCGGTTTCAGGGCAATGTCATTGTCACTCATCGGAAAAATCCACCCGTTGATGACATGGAAAAGGCGGAGAAAACGTCCACCACCAATATATTGCACCGTAAGCACGGCAGTTCAATGACGGAGTGTTATTCCGCGGAGAGCAGGAGGCAATTCTGACTGGCTATTTCCAGGATTGCGGCAGCCTTCTTGTCGAATGTCACGAATGTTTCGCCGCCAAGCCTGCGACCTTCGAAGACGATGATGCCATCGGCGAAGTCCCCGCCAGCATCGAGAAAGGATAATCCGGCTTCGACGGCAACTCTGTCGTAGACAACCTTCCTGTCCGATATCAGCAGCCGGATGGCCGCTGATATCTCTGAAGCGCTCTTGCGATAGACCCGGCTGGCGACCCAGACGAATTCGCAAAACGTCAGATTGGAAATGAACAGGCGTTCGGCCTCGCGCATGAACGTCCTTGCACGCTCAGTTTGCTTCGGATCGTCATGCACGGCCGAACGTACGAGCACATTCGTATCAACGATCATTGTCGACGCCGACCTCGCCTGCCCAGCCCGCCTTTATGGCCTCATCGATCTCTTCGAGCGTCGCATGAATATTCTCCTTGTTCTCCAGACTCCCGAAGAAGCTTTCCACCGAGCCCGCGACCGACCGCCTCTCAACAGCAATGACCTCGAGTTTGCCGCCAGGCAGGAGATCGACATCGATCCTGTCGCCAGGCCTGACCCCGAGATGCTGAAGCACCTCCTTTTTCAGGGTCACCTGCCCCTTTGCCGTCACAGTCAGAGTTGCCATGCTGATGGTATCCTTTGCTCCAAAAGTAAGGCTAAAACGCCTTACCTTCAAGCCGAGCGCCTCAGCTTTTTCGATTCATGTTGCGAACCCTTGACCCAGGGCGGCCATTCCCGCATAGGCAGGGCAAAGTTACCAATAGATATGGATCAAGCCATGGGCTTCAAATGCGGTATCGTCGGGCTGCCGAATGTCGGCAAATCGACCCTCTTCAACGCGCTCACCAAGACGGCGGCGGCACAGGCGGCGAACTACCCCTTCTGCACCATCGAGCCGAACACCGGCGAAGTCGCCGTTCCCGATCCGCGCATGCGCAAGCTTGCCGACGTCGCCAAGTCGAAAGAACTGATCCCGACCCGCATCTCCTTCGTCGATATCGCCGGCCTGGTGCGCGGCGCCTCGAAGGGCGAAGGCCTCGGCAACCAGTTCCTCGCCAATATCCGCGAGGTCGACGCCATCGTCCATGTGCTCCGCTGCTTCGAAGACAGCGACATCACTCATGTCGAGGGCCGCATCAACCCGGTCGCCGATGCCGAGACGATCGAGACCGAGCTGATGCTTGCCGACCTCGAAAGCCTGGAGCGCCGCAGCGAGCAGACGCGCAAGCGCGCCACCGGCAAGGACAAGGATTCGGTGGCGATGCTGCCGATCATGGAAGCGTCGCTGAAGCTGCTCAACGAAGGCAAGCCGGTGCGCACGCTGCTGTCGACGCTCGATGCGGAAGAAATCGTCATCCTCAAGAGCCTCAATCTTCTGACCTCGCATCCGGTGCTCTACGTCTGCAACGTCGCCGAAGGCGATGCCTCGACCGGCAACGAATTCACCGAGGTCGTCGCCGTCATGGCGAAGGAACAGGGTGCCGAAACCGTCGTCATCTCGGCGGCGATCGAAGCGGAAGTCGCCCAGCTTCCAGAAGAGGAAGCGAAGGAATTCCTCTCTGCCCTCGACCTTGACGAGGCGGGCCTCGACCGGCTGATCCGCGCCGGCTACAAGCTGCTCCACCTCATCACCTATTTTACCGTCGGCCCGAAGGAAACGCGCGCCTGGACGATCGAGCGCGGCACCAAGGCGCCGCAGGCCGCGGGCGTCATCCATTCGGATTTCGAGCGCGGCTTCATCCGCGCCAACACCATCGCCTATGACGACTACATCAAATATAACGGCGAAGTCGGCGCCAAGGATGCCGGCAAGGCGCGCGACGAAGGCAAGGAATACGTCGTCCAAGACGGCGACGTCATCCACTTCCGCTTTAATACTTGATCAAATCGCTGCCGCCCTAACCAGGCGGCAGCCTGTTCGCGATTGCCGGAGGGAGTGCCCTAAGCAACATCCGGCGCAGCGGCATCCAGCCCGTTCCGATAATGAGAACGATCGCGCCGACGACGATCAGCGTCGTGTAGATGTAGGTGTCGACAGTCGCACTTCCGTGCCGGAAGACGCTGAAGATCGCAACGCCGAGCGACAACAGCCCCGAAGTGACGAAGGCGCGGCGGTCGATGACGAGGCCGATCAGCATCAGCGCCGCCACCGTCGCGACGACCACAGGCGTCCGGGCCGACATGTTCGCCAGGTCGAAGATACGGCCGCTTTCCTCGAACGACAGCAGGGAAACGGTGCTGTAGAGCATCGCCGGCGCCGCGCCGAGATGCAGCCAGAAAGCGATATCCGAGCGCGTCGTCCGGCGCAGCCGGTCGCCGAGGTCGAAATAGAGCGCCGTCGCGAAGAGGCCGAGCGCGCAGACGAGCGAGACCGCAGCCAGCACGGCAAGATGGTCGGCGAAAAACGTCGGATTACCGCTTACCCATTGCACCAAACGCAAAAGCAGGGTGAGCACGAAGGCAAGCGTCGACATGATGGAGAGCGCCAGCGCCAAGGGCACGCGATAGCGGGCATAGTAAACGCCGAGGATGATCGGGAAGCCGGCAACGAGCTGTGTCACCTCCGCTCCGAAGGATCCGGAGGTCTGTGCCCACGGCGGGAAGAAGCCGGACATCAGCGGCCATGTCCAGCAGAACAGCGCGATCGTCAGGCTGACGGCCGGCAAAGCAAGCCGCTGACGCCGCACCAGGATTTCCGAAAGCACGATGATGGCAGCCGGCACGGCGTAAAGCGGCGCAAGGCCCCAGAGGCCGACGAGCGCGACGATAACGCCGATGGTGATCAGCACGTCGTGGAAGCCTCGCACGAAACGCGGCGTCTCCGTATCCGACCAGGCCTGCTCCTCGGCCACCATTCCAGGCGCCCCAGCGACGGCCACGCCCCGCTCAATGAGGAACGGCAAAAGCCGCCCGCCCGCCTCCGGCGAAATCAGCTCCTGGCGCACGGCCTCGTCGAGTATCGACCTTAGTTCAGTCATGCCGGTTTATCTCCCCGGAATCATTGAGCCCGCGCGGATGCTATTGTAAGCATTGTGCGCTGCATATGGCGGGAGGAGTGAATGTCGGCAGAAAAGCTTTCCTTCGAGGATTTCCAGCCCGGCCGCCGCTTCGCGCTTGGCCCGAAGCCGGTGACCACCGAGGAAATCATTGAGTTTGCAAGCGAATTCGACCCGCAACCGATGCATCTCGATGAGGCTGCCGGCCGCGCCAGCATTCTCGGCGGCCTTGCCGCCTCCGGTTGGCATACCTCTTCGATGTTCATGCGCATGATGGCCGACAGTTATGTGCTGCATTCGCTCTGCGAGGGTGCGCCGGGCGTCGATCTTATGGAATGGCGAAAGCCGGTGCTTGCCGGCGACACGCTGTCCGGCCATTCGACCGTGCTCGAAGCCCGGCCGATGCGCTCGCGCCCCGGAATGGGCATTGTCAAGTTTCGCCACGAGGTGAAAAACCAGCGCGGCGAACTCGTCTGCGTCTCGGAGAATTCGGTCATGTTCGGCATGCGCGTCCGGCCCGCGGATATCGGCATAAACCCGGAGACGTCAGCATGAGGATGTCCGAGCTTTACGCGGTTGGCGAGAAGGCCGAGATCGGCAGCTATACTTTTACCGAGGAAAACATCATCCGTTTCGCGACACGCTACGATCCGCAGCGTTTCCACCTCGACAAAGAAGCCGCCAAAGGCACCCTCTTCGGCGATCTCTGCGCCTCGGGCTGGCACACCACCGCAGGCTGGATGCGAACCTTCCTCGCCTTTTGGGAAAGACAGAGCGCCGCACTCGCGCAAAACGGCCTGACGTCGCCGAACCTCGGCCCCTCACCCGGTTTCCAGAAACTGCAATGGCTGCGGCCGGTCTTCGCAGGCGACGTCGTGACCTATTCCGTCGCCTTCCTCTCCAGCCGCGCACTCGCGTCGCGGCCGGGATGGCACCTCAACACCATCCTCTGCGAGGGCGTCAATCAAAACGGAGATGCCGTTATCCGCTTCGAAAGCAGCGTCCTCGAATTCGACTGACACAGCCGGAATGGCACCCGGTCAGTGACCGGAGAATTCGACCAGTGTGTGCACGACGACGCCGAGCTCTTCCAGCTTCCTGCGACCGCCAAGATCCGGCAGGTCGATGACGAAACAGGCACCGACGACTTCCGCACCAATCTGGCGCAATAGCCTCGTCGCGCCGACCGCGGTGCCGCCGGTGGCGATCAGGTCGTCGACCAGGATCACCTTCTCGCCGGGTTGGACAGCATCGCGATGCATCTCCATCTCGTCGACGCCATATTCCAGGCTGTAGGCGATGCGCACGGTCTCGTGCGGCAGCTTGCCCTTCTTGCGGATCGGTACGAAGCCTGAGGAAAGCTGGTGCGCCACCGCGCCGCCGAGGATGAAGCCGCGCGCCTCCATGCCGGCGATCTTGTCGATCTTCGTGCCGGCATAGGGCTGCACGAGTTCGTCGACCGCCCGGCGGAAAGCCCGAGGGTTGCCGAGCAGCGTGGTGATGTCGCGGAAGATGATGCCGGGCTTGGGATAGTCAGGAATGGAGCGGATGCTGGCTGCGAGCTCCGAAGTCGTATTATTCATGGAAAATCCATATCTGCGAACGCATGAAACTGGCCGCACCCTACCAATTACGAGGGGCGGAACCAACAAAAAAGGCGGCCCGTAGGCCGCCTTTCGAAATCCGGCGGGGAACCGCTTAATGTTCCTTATTGGCGTAGATCGAGCGCTTCGTCAGGTAGATCAGCACCGTGAAAATCGCCAGGAAGATCATGACCATGAAGCCCGTGCGTTTGCGCTCCTCAAGATGCGGCTCCGCCGCCCACATCAGGAAGGCGGTGACATCCTTCGAATACTGGTCGACCGTCGCCGGCGCGCCGTCGTCATAGGTCACCTGGCCGTCAGAGAGCGGCTTTGGCATGGCAAGGACGGCGGCAGCATTGAAATAAGGGTTATAATGTCCCCCCTGCGGCACCTGGAAACCGGCCGGCGGCTCTTCATAGCCGGTCAGCAGTGCGTGGATATAGTCCGGGCCGCTTTCCTGATATTGCGTAAAAATGTCGAAAACGAACTGCGGAAAGCCGCGCTCGACTGAGCGGGCCTTGGCAATCAGCGAAAAATCGGGCGGAGCCGCGCCATTGTTGGAAGCAGCCGCGGCTTCAGCATTGGGGAAAGGCGACGGGAAGTAATCGGAAGGAACCGCCTTGCGGGTAAACATCTCGCCACTGGCGTCGGGACCATCCTGGACCTCGTAGTTCGCGGCGAAGGCCTTCACCTGCGCCTCGGAATAGCCGAGCTCGTCGAGCGTGCGGAAAGGCACGAGCTTCATCGAATGACAGGCTGCACAGACTTCCGTGTAGACCTTGAGGCCGCGCTGGAGCTGGCCCTTGTCGTAATGGCCGAACGGACCGGCGAAAGACCATTCCTCCTCCTTCGGATGCTTCAGCGGATAGTGAGGCGTTTCGCTTTCCTCGTGATGGGCCGGAGCTGCACCGTTGGCGGGCGTCGCCTCCTGAGCCAGCACGGCACTGCCGAAACTGGCGGCGAATGCGAACGAAAGAATGCTTGTAACAAGCGTTTTCATATTTCTATTCCCTTCCGTCGCTCGCTATGCCTTGACCACTACGGTCTTGTTGCGCTTTTCGAGCACCGCTTCGGTAATCGAGTTCGGGATGCGGCGCGGTGTTTCCACCAAGCCGAGAACCGGCATCGCGACCAGGAAGAAAGCGAAGTAGAGGAGCGTGCAGATCTGCGAGATCGTGGTGAACAGGCCCTCCGCCGGCTGCGAGCCAAGCCAGCCGAGGATGATCGCGTTGATCACGAACAACCAGTAGAACAGCTTGTACCAGGGACGGTAGACGGCGGAACGGACCTTTGAGGTATCGAGCCAGGGCAGGAAGAACAGTACGATAATCGCGCCGAACATCACCAGCACGCCGCCGAGCTTGGAATCGATCGGGCCGACGTTGAAGGTGATCGAGCGCAGCATCGCATAGAACGGCAGGAAGTACCATTCCGGAACGATGTGGGCCGGCGTCTTCAACGGATCGGCCGGGATGTAGTTGTCGGCATGACCGAGGAAGTTCGGCAGGTAGAAGACGAAATAGGCATAGACCAGCAGGAAGATCGATACGCCAAGCGCATCCTTCATCGTCGCATAAGGCGTGAAACGCACCGTATCCGTCTTCGTTTTGACCTCGACGCCCGTTGGGTTCGTCTGGCCGGTGACGTGCAGCGCCCAGATATGCAGGACGACGACGCCGGCGATCATGAAGGGGAGCAGGTAATGCAGCGAAAAGAAGCGGTTCAGCGTCGGCTGTTCGACGGCAAAGCCGCCGAGTAGGAACTGCTGCAACCATTCGCCAATCAGGGGAAAGGCCGAGAAGAAGCCGGTGATGACGGTGGCGCCCCAGAAGGACATCTGGCCCCACGGCAGAACGTAACCCATGAAGCCGGTCGCCATCATCAGGAGATAAATGACCACGCCGAGAATCCAGAGAATTTCGCGCGGCGCCTTGTAGGAGCCGTAGTAGAGGCCGCGGGCAATATGCAGGTAGACCGCGACGAAGAAGAAAGACGCGCCATTGGCATGCATATAGCGCAGCAGCCAGCCATGATTGACGTCGCGCATGATCTTTTCAACGGAGTTGAAGGCAATCGTCGTCTCGGCGGCATAGTGCATGGCGAGAACCACACCCGTCAATATCTGCAGGATCAGCATGACGGAGAGCATTGCGCCAAAAGTATAGGCATAGTTCAGGTTACGCGGAACCGGATAGGCGACGAAACTATCATAGACCATGCGCGGCAGTGGAAGGCGCGCATCGACCCATTTCTCGAGGCCGGTTGATGGCTCGTAGCTGGAATGGCCACTCATATATCAGTCTCCCCTCAACCGATCTTGATTTTGGTATCGGACACAAATGAAAAGGTCGGAATCGGCAGGTTCTCGGGCGCAGGACCTTTGCGAACGCGGCCGGCCGTGTCGTAGACCGAGCCATGGCAGGGACAGAACCAACCATTGTATTCGCCGGCCTGGCCGAGCGGTACGCAGCCGAGATGCGTGCAGGTGCCGATCATGACGATCCAGTTTTCCTTGTCCTTGCCGCCCGAACGGTCAACACCCGTTGCCTGAGCGTCGGCGGGAAGGTTTGCATTGCGCGCGATCGGGTCCTTGAGATCCGACAGCGGAACATCGGCTGCGGCCGTTACTTCTTCCGGGGTGCGATTGCGGATGAAGATCGGCTTGCCGCGCCATTTGACCGTCAGCGACATGCCGGGTTCCAGGCTGGCAACGTCGACTTCGATTGAGGCGAGAGCGAGCGTCGAAGCGTCAGGACGCATCTGATCGATGAACGGCCAAGCGACCGCGACGGCGCCGACGGCGCCCGCCATACCAGTGGTGAGATAAAGGAAATCACGGCGAGTGGGTTCGCCCGTGCCCTCGCTTGTCGTTTCGTGTTCGCTCACGGCTAACATCCTCTGCGCAATTTTCGCGGAATTCCGCCCTACCCCTCTACCGGCGAATCTCTCTAGACACAATTCGGCCATAGATTCCCCAGCAATCCGGCGCGTTCTATGCTTGATCGCAAATTATGTCCAGCCTTGGGAAGGGGATGAGGGCACAATGTCGCGGGAAATTTGGGATGAATTTTTTAAGGCAAACACGCGCTTGCCATTATGTTGCATTGCAACAAAAATGCCCTCGTGATAGGCGCAGTCCGAGCCATGCAAGTGAGCCGGACCGGAGCGGATGAGAGACACGATTTTTTGCGTATTCAGCGTTCTCACGACGCTCGTTCTCGCCATTATCTCCCTGCGATACATCACCGATTTCTATTTGCTGTCCTTCTTTTACAGCTTCCAGGTTCATCTGGCGGCAGCCGGCGCGGTTGCCTCGGTTGCTGCCCTTCTCGTCAAGCGGCACTGGTATGGCCTGCTGACCCTCTCGGTATCGGTGGTTTTTGCAGTCCATGGCATCGTGATGATGCGCGAGTTCGTCGAACCATCAGTTGAAGAGAGCCGCCCGGCCCTGTTCAGGCTGATGTCCTTCAATATCGAAAACGATAATTTCGCAAACGGCACTGACATCGCCGACATGGTCATCGCCTCAGGCGCCGATGTCGTCAACATCCTGGAGGCCGAGCCGCTGCTGTCGGAACTGCCGCGGTTGTTGAAGACCTATCCCTATTATATCGGCTGCGGTGTCGGCATGGAGCAATGCGATACGCTGGTGCTGTCGAAGCGTCCGCTGATCGAACCCCGCATCCGCAATCTCGGCCTGCTCTGGCGCAACCGGCTGACGATCTCGACGATCGATTTCGAAGGCCAGAAGGTCAATTTCCTCGCCGCGCACCTGACCAAACCTTATTACGACGAGTTCCACGGTCTGGAGATCTGGGATCTCGCGGAGGTCATCCCTACCCTTTCGGGACCGCTCGTTCTGGCCGGTGATTTCAATACATCGATTCTCGCGCCCGACGTGCAGTATCTCATGCGCACTCAAGGCTTGGGCACGGCATCGCTGGAGCCCGCGACATGGCCGATCCGCGCCGGCGCCTTCGGTATTCCGATCGATCATATCTTTGCCCGCGCGCCGCTGCGGCTGAAATCGGTCCGCCGCATCGAAAACGGCTTCGGATCAAATCATTTTGGCCTCATGGCGGAATTCGTCGTCGACCCTTGAGCCCACGTCATCATCCGCAGCAAGGAAGCCGCCGGACTGGCGCGCCCAAAGTTCGGCATAGAGCCCGCCGTGGCGAAGCAGTGCATCATGGCTGCCTTCCTCGATGATCCGTCCGAGATCGACGACGATCAGCCGATCGAGCGCGGCGATCGTCGACAGCCGATGGGCGATCGCAAGCACCGTCTTGCCTTCCATGATCCGGTGGAGATTGGACTGGATCGCTTCTTCCACCTCCGAATCGAGCGCCGACGTCGCTTCGTCGAGAACGAGGATCGGCGCGTCCTTCAGCATGACGCGGGCAATGGCGATACGCTGCCGCTGCCCGCCGGACAGTTTGACGCCGCGTTCGCCGACATGCGCATCGAAACCTCTGCGGCCCTGCTGATCCTGCAGGCGTTCGATGAAGTCGATGGCTTCGGCGCGCCTGGCCGCCTCGACCAGCCCCTCCTCGCCGGCATCCGGCCGCCCGAACAGGATATTGTCGCGCACCGAACGATGCAGCAGCGAGGTGTCCTGGCTGACGACGCCGATCTGCATCCTGAGGGATTCCTGCGTCACGGCTGATATATCCTGGCCGTCGATGAGAATGCGGCCGTCCTGAATGTCGTAGAGGCGCAGCAGCAGGTTCATCAGCGTCGATTTCCCCGCGCCCGAACGGCCGACGATCCCGACCTTCTCGCCGGGCCGGATGGTCATGGAAAAATTCTCGACCACCGTCTCGTGGCCCTTGCCGTAGCGGAAGGAAACATTGTCGAAGCGGATGCCGGGCTGCCGGATCACCAGCGTCTTCGCATCGGCCCGATCGACGAGCCCCAGAGGCTGGGAGATCAACTCTGCGGCGTTCTGGATGGTGCCGAGGTTGCGCATGATGCCGTTGAATTGCGTCATCAACCGTCCGAGCAGGAAATTCAGCCTGAGCACCAGCGCCAGCGAAAACGCCACCGCACCCGAGCTGATGAGGCCGCGCAGCCAGAGATCGACGCTCAACCCCGCCATCGTCACGATCATCAGGCCGGAAAGCAGCGCCATCGAGGCCCTGACGCCGGTGATGAACCGCGTGAAGCGCAGCACCGTATCCTGATAGATATCGAAGCCTTGCCGCATGTAGCGGTCGGCCTCCTCGTCGCGTGCAAACAGCTTCAGCGTCTGCATGTTGCTGTAGGAATCGACCATCCTGCCGTTCAGCATCGATCCGGCTTCCGCCGTTTCGCGAGAATGATGGCGGATCCGCGGGACGAAGTGGCGGGCAAGCAGGCTGAAGGCGCCAAGCCAGAACAGCACGACAGCGGCAAGGGAAAAGTCCAGCCGGGCGACGAGCACGAGCGTCGTTACGGCATAGATGCCGACGAACCAGACGCTTTCCATCAGCGAGGTGACGAGATCGCCGGTGGCCTGCCCGGCCGACCAGACCTTTGTGACGATGCGTCCGGAAAAATCGCTCTGGAAAAACGACAATGACTGCCTGGAGACGTGGAGATAGGATTGCCAGCGTGCGAGATTGTAGAAGCCCGGCGTGATCACCTGCTGGTCGACCAGCGCGATCAGGAAGGCGATGACGAAGCGCACCAGCCCGATGAGGGCGAGCATGACGAACAGCTCGCCGCCATGAGCGGTGAGAAGGCCGCTCCAGCCGGCGCCCGGTGTGATGCTACCGAGGATATCAACGAGCCGCCCGACAAACCAGAAGAGCGCTGCCTCGATCGCCGCCGACGCGCCGCCGAGAACGAGCATGGCGATGAACGGCATCCTCGCCTGGCCGATATAGAACCAGATGAATCCGAGCGTCGAGCGCGGCGGCTGGAGATTGGCGCGGGGGCGGAACGGATCGATCCAGGTTTCGAACCGGCGGAGGATGGGCTTCAGCAACATAGAAGCGATATAGGCGGAATAGCCGGACCGGCAAAGAGAATGAAAAGCGGACAGAGTGTTATATTTTGGTAATTATCGGTAACATCGGCGGCATACCCATTGAATGCCCCCGAACCGGTCACAATCTGACGTTACGATCGCGCTTTACCGGAGATACTCCCATGGAAACGAAAGTGCTCGATGCGCATATTCCGCTTCCGCTTGCAGAAAGGCTGGATGCTCTGGCATTCGCCCTGGGGTTGCCGCGCGACGAGATCGTCGCTGAGGCCATTACCGCCTGGCTGGACCAGGAAGAGCAGCGTCGTCTCGTCGCACTGCGCACGATCGCAGCCGCCAACACCATGATCGTCGTCGAACATCACCGCGTGATCGATTGGGCCGACAGTCTTTGAACGGATAAGAGGCAAACGCCAGTCAGGCCTTCAGCAACCGTCCGGCAAGCTTATAGCCATCCTAAGAAAAAGAGGCCCTCCCCGCTTTCGCAGGGAGGGCCTCATTTCATCTTATTCCGCCGCCACTTCCGCTTCGTCGGCGTGATCGGAGAGGAAGCCGCCGGACTGGCGGTTCCAGAGGTCGGCATAGATACCGCCTGCTTCGATCAGTTCGCTGTGCGAGCCGGCCTCGATGATCCGGCCCTTGTCGAGCACGATCAGCCGATCCATCTCCGTCAGCGTCGACAGCCGGTGGGCGATGGCGATCACCGTCTTGCCCTCCATCAAGGCGAAAAGGTTTTCCTGGATCGCCGCCTCGACTTCCGAATCGAGCGCCGAGGTCGCCTCGTCGAGCACCAGGATCGGCGCGTCCTTCAGGAAGACGCGGGCGATCGCGACACGCTGCCGCTGGCCGCCTGACAGTTTGACGCCGCGTTCGCCGACCTGCGCGTCGAGCCCCGCGCGGCCCTGCATGTCGACGAGGCCTTCGATGAACTCCCAGGCGTTGGCGCGTTTGGCGGCCTCGATCACCTCGTCATCCGTTGCTTCGGGACGACCATAGGCGATGTTGTCGCGGATCGAGCGATGCAACAGCGAGGTGTCCTGCGTCACCACGCCGATCAGCGAACGCAGGCTTTCCTGCGAGACACCGGCGATATCCTGCCCGTCGATGGTGATGCGGCCGGCCTCCAGATCGTAAAAGCGCAGCAGCAGGTTCATCAGCGTCGTCTTGCCGGCACCGGAACGGCCGACCAGACCGACCTTCTCGCCTGCCTTGATGTCGAGCGACAGGTTGTCGATGACGCCCTTGCTCTTGCCGTAGTGGAAGCGGATGCGGTCGTAGTGGATCGCGCCCTTCTTCGCCATCAGGGTGGGTGCGCCCGGCTTGTCGACGATGTCGTGCTGTTTGCTCATCATCTCCATGCCGTCATAGACCGTGCCGATATTCTCGAACAGCGCCGAGACTTCCCACATGATCCATTGCGACATGCCGTTGACGCGCATGGCAAGACCGATAGCGATGGCGATGGCGCCGATCGAGATCGCCCCGTTCAGCCAGAACCAGATCGACAGGCCCGAGATGACGAAGAGCGCAACGCAGTTGTTCACGTAGACGAAGATGTGGAAGAGCGTCACCTTGCGCATCTGCTTGTGCACGGTCTGCAGGAACTCGTCCATGCCCTCCTTGGCATAGACCTCCTCGCGGCCCGCATGCGAAAACAGCTTGACCGTCGCGATATTCGTATAGCTATCGACCACGCGGCCCGTCATCATCGAACGCGCATCCGCCTGCGCCGCCGCGATCTTGCGAAGCCGCGGCACGAAATAGGCGACGATGCTGATATAGACCGCGAGCCAGACGAGGATCGGGATCATCAGCCGCCAGTCCGCCGCCGCAATCACGATGATCATCGTCAGGAAGTAGGTGACGACATAGACGAAGACGTCGAGGATTTTCATCACCGTTTCACGTACGGCAAGCGAGGTCTGCATCACCTTGGTGGCGACACGCCCGGCAAACTCGTTGGCAAAGAACGACATGCTGTGGCGCAGCAGGAAGCGGTGCATCTGCCAGCGTGCGATCATCGGATAATTGCCGAGCATCATCTGATGCATGATGAGCGAATCGAGCCCGGCTACCGCAGGCAGGCCGATCAGCACAAGCGCCGCCATCCAGAAAAGCTTGTGGCCTTCTCTCTCCAGGAATGTGGCGCGGTCGGCATTGGTCAGCCAGTCGACGATGTCGCCGAGGAACTGGAAGAGCGCCACTTCGCCGATGGCGATCAGCGCCGTCAGCACGGCCATCAGGCCGAGCCAGGGCGCAGCCGGCTTGCTGTAATGCCAGCAAAAGGCAAAGAGACCTTTCGGCGGGGCGACAGGGTCCTCGCTTGGAAAGGGATTGAGTCGCTGCTCGAACCAGCCAAACATGAAATTGCTCCGAAACGTCAGCGTTCCGGCTCCCGGCTTCGCGCCATCCCAGCGCCATGCAAGCACATATGGGAACCGAACGTTCAAGGGGCGAGGCTGAGACAGCCGCACAATGGATCAAAAAAGGAAATTCAGGGAAGAAACCCGCCCTATCGGCGGAAAATCGCACTGCTTGGCATCATGGCCGGGAGGCGCACATACAGCAAAATATTCATTCTGGCGCTCCTTGCTGGCGATTGAAGATATGCACCGATAACGCGAAAACGAGGAATTTTCCAGCCCTGTTGTGCCAAAAATTTCATCTCGTCGGGTCAAAACGCGCCCTGTTGCGCCGAAATCACAGTTGCATTAGGCCTTGAGCGGCGAAAGCGGGAAAACGGCGCATCATGACTTCACTCAGACTGGCACTCTATCAGCCGGATATAGCAGGCAATACCGGCACCATCCTGCGTCTTGCCGCCTGCCTTGGCTTCGCGGTCGATCTGATCGAGCCCGCCGGCTTCGACATCTCCGACCGCAACCTGAAACGGGCCGGCATGGACTATATCGCCGCCGCCGCCCTCACCCGCCATGTCAACTGGGACCGCTTCGAGGCCTGGCGTCTGAGCACCGGCCGCCGCCTGATCCTCGCCTCGACCAAGGCGGCGGATCGCTATACCGATCTTGCCTTCCGCCCGGACGATATCCTGCTCTTCGGTCGCGAAAGCGCTGGCGTGCCGGATCAGGTGCATGAAGCAGCCGATGCGCGCGTCCTGATCCCGATGGTCGAAGGCCAGCGCTCGATCAACGTCGCCGTCTCGGCCGCGATGATCGTCGGCGAGGCGATGCGCCAAACCGTCTGGGCTTGAGAGACATCAGACTGGCGGAGCATAGGCGGGCGCAATCGCAAATCAGCTTGGCATTGTCGGAAAATGACATTGCCAAGCCGTCAAACCGGTTTATATTTATTAGCCGAACAATAAAAACTGCTCCACGACCTCTAAGATTCCAACGGCTTGGGAAGATTTATTTAGAAAACCACGATCTTAGGACGTGAAAGAAGAATAAAACAACAAAATGGACTCCACGATTATCATGATCAATCTGTTCGGTGCCGTGGCTTTGCTGCTGTTCGGCCTCGCGCAGGTGAAGGATGGCGTGACCAGGGCCTTTGGCGCCCGCCTGAGAACAGGTCTGGCGACCGGCACACGCGGCAGCCTTCGTTCTTTCCTGTCAGGCCTCGGCGCAACCATCGCGCTGCAGAGCTCCACGGCAACGGCACTGATGACGGCCTCCTTCGTCGAGCGTGACCTGATCAAGCCGCGCATGGCGCAGATCGTCCTGCTCGGCGCCAATGTCGGTACCGCGATCACCGCCTGGATCGTGGCAACGGGCATCGAATGGCTCTCTCCTCTCCTGATTCTTGCCGGCATCGTGCTTTGCCGCGGCCGTTCAAGCACCAGCCAGGGTGGCGGCACAGCGCTGATCGGCATCGGCCTGATGCTGCTGTCGCTGCACCTGCTTGGCCTTGCGACGGAACCGATGCGCGCCTCTCCCGCCCTTGCCGCTTTCATCGGCCTGCTGGACGGCGCCCTGCCCGTGGCGATGATCGTCTCGGCAACACTTGCCTTCGCATCCTCGTCGAGCCTTGCGGTGGTGGTGCTCATCCTGTCACTCGCCTCGGCCGGCGTGATTTCCGCCGAACTCGTCATCGTGCTCGTCCTCGGCGCCAATCTCGGCGGCGCTATACCACCTGTCGTCGCGACATTGTCCGGCCCGGCTTCGGCGCGGCGCGTCACCCTCGGCAATCTCGCCGTCCGCGCGCTCGGCTGCCTCATCGCTCTACCGCTGGCTGGATATGGCGCGGAACTCATCCAGATGCTGCCCTTCGGTCCCGCCAAGCTGCCGGTCGACGCGCATCTTGCCTTCAACCTTCTGCTGGCAGCGGTTGCCTGGCCATTCTCCCGGCCGCTCGCCGCCCTGATGACCCGGCTGGTGCCGGATCAAGCCGAGCCTGAGAGCGCCCCGAAATATTTAGATGCGCAGGAGCTTTCGACGCCGGTCGTTGCCCTTGCCAGCGCCACGCGCGAAGTGCTCGGCGTCGGGGATCTCATCGAGCGCATGCTGATCCGGGTCTCCGAAGGCTTCGAGCAGGGGGAGGCATCTAAGCTTGCCGAGATTCCGGCTCTCGAAGAGCGCGTCGACCGGCTGCAGCAGGCGGTGAAGGTCTATCTTTCGAAGCTCGGCCGCGAGGGACTCAGCGACGAAAACGCCCGCCGCTCGATCGTCGTCATCGATTACGCGATCAATCTCGAACATATGGGCGACATCATCGAGAAGGGCCTGGCGGAGCAGGTGGCGAAGAAAATCTCTCTCGGTTTGAAATTTTCCGAGGACGGTCATCAGGAACTGCGCAAGCTGTTCGATCTGACGATCGACAATCTGCGCGTCGCCCAGACGATCTTCGTCACCCGCGATTTCAATCTGGCGCGCCAGATGATGGAGGTAAAGGTCGAGGTGCGCCGGATGGAGAAACAATCGGCCGAGCGTCACCTCGAACGCCTGCGTGACGGCCGCGCCGACAGCCTGCAGACGAGTTCGCTGCATCTCGACATGCTGCGCGACCTGAAGCGCCTCAACGCTCACATCGTCTCCGTGGCGCATCCGATCATGGATGAAAACGGCCTGCTGATCGAAAGCCGCGTACGGGCGACTGCGAAGTGACGGTCAGTCGGCCGAAGGCAGGCGGCGCATGGTGAATTCGATCTGGTCGCCGTCGAGCTGGCGCCAGCTTTCCACCTCGGTCCAGTAAGCGGCTTTCGGATATTCGTCGAACCATTCGCGCGCCTTGGCGCGTGCGTCCATGAGGCCGAGGCAATATGTCTCACGCACGAAATGGTCTTTCTTGCTCGGGGGATTTTCCGCCCGATGTCTTGCTATCCTGCGCTTCAGGCCGTCGAAGGACGGAGGCCCTGGAACTTTCTTCATCAAACCTACCTCCTCGGAAAAGGTAGTATCGAAATTCTTGATTTGCGAGTCGAATCTTGGAAGTGCTCGGCGGTGCTTGCCTCGGCTTGGCGAGATGCAACACCAACTGCTAATCATGGCGTGCAATCAAGAATGAGCGAGTCGCCTCCGAAGGAGATGTCGACCGTCGGAGGCGTAAATGGAAAGACCGGAACTGCCGATCGGCTTGCCTGACGATATTGAAGAGAAGAAGGCTGCTGCCCGCAATTGGTTCGAGGGATTGCGCGATACGATCTGCGCCTCCTTCGAAGCCATCGAGGATGAGTTGGAAGGGCCGCTGTCCGACCAGGAGCCCGGCCGCTTCGTCGCCAAGGACTGGTCACGCGAAAACGGCGCTGGCGGCGGTGGCCGGATGTCGATGATGGAAGGCCGCGTCTTCGAAAAGGTCGGCGTCCATACCTCCACTGTCTACGGCGAATTCGCCCCGGATTTCCGCGCCCAGATACCCGGCGCCAAGGACGATCCGCGTTTCTGGGCCTCCGGCATCTCGCTGATTGCCCATCCCGTCAACCCAAACGTTCCGGCCGTGCACATGAACACTCGCATGGTCGTCACCACCAGCCGCTGGTTCGGCGGCGGCGCCGACCTGACGCCGGTGCTGTCGCGCCGCCGCACGCAGGAGGACGAGGATAGCCAGCTCTTCCACAAGGCCATGGAGATCGCCTGCCGCAATCATGCCGTCGCCGATTACGATGCGTACAAAGCCTGGTGCGACGAGTATTTCTTCCTGAAACACCGCAACGAGGCCCGCGGCATCGGCGGCATCTTCTATGACTGGCTGCATTCAAACGAGGAAGCCGGCGGCTGGGACGCCGATTTCGCCTTCACGCGTGATGTCGGCCGGGCTTTCGCCATGGTCTATCCAAAAATCGTCCGCTCCAACTTCAATAAATTGTGGACAGAGGCCGACCGCGACGAACAATTGATCCGCCGGGGCCGCTACGTCGAATTCAATCTGCTGTATGATCGCGGCACGATCTTCGGCCTGAAAACCGGCGGCAACGTTGAATCCATTCTCTCATCGCTGCCCCCTGTCGTGCGCTGGCCATGAAACTGTGAGATCTTATCGATAAATTCGAGTTGACAGACCTTCACGAAAATTCAGTGCGTCCTAACTTTATATGTATGTGCGTAACAATCGGAGGAGGATTGTCATGACGATACAAAGTGGCTCGCCAACGTCCACGGATGTCCAGGAAACATCCCGCACGATCGACACGTCCGAATTTCTGACGCGCATTGCGGAGAAACTGCGGGCCAAGAGCGGTTCGGATCTGCCGCTGTCCTGCTTCATCGAGCAGGTTAAGCTGCAACTGGCCGGCGGGAAGTCGCCGGAACAGCTGCAGAACGAAGCAGCGGCCGCCAACAGCAACATGCCCGACCACCTCTTGGATACCTACAAAGCCTGGGCGATGCCCGACTGACACGGCCTGTACTGGCCGGCATGTCGATGCCGGCCGGAACCTTCCCTCCCCCCGCACATTCATAAATCGCGTAAGATCGCGATCGTCGTTGTGTTTCGAACAGAGGAGAAGACCATGCGACTTTTCGAATGCGGCACTCTCGTTCCGGGGTGCGCCTGGCATACACGGGCAGATAGCGACGCCGAGGTGGTCCGCCGTGCCGTCGAGCACCTGAAAAATGCTCACGGCGAAACCACGATCCGCGAGAACATGGTGGATAATATCAAGGCTCGCATTCGCGACGAGGTGAACGCAGCCTGATTATTGCACGCGTTCCTGCAGCCGGGCGAGCAGCGCCGCCCGGTCGGCAACGAAATTTTCCTCCACCCATTGGCTTTCCAGACCGGCAAGCAGTTCGCCGACGCGCGGGCCGGAGGCGATTCCTGCCGAAATCACGTCGCCGCCGTTCAGCGGAAACTGTGGCTTCTTCCAGTGCATTGCCCTGTCCAGCAGCTTGATAATCCGCGCCGACCGCGCCATTTCGTCGAAATCACCTTCAGCCTTGCCGCGCGCAACCGCAAGCGCCAGCTTCAGCCGCGTCGTAATGCCGTCGGCGCCGTTGCGGTAAAGCAGCCGTTCGAAGGCGGCCGACGACATGTCGTCATTAACAGGCGCTGCCGTTGACCAGGCCTTGAGAGTGGCCGCTTCCGCATTCGAGAGCTTGAGCCGGGCTGCGAGCGCCTCCATGCGCGCCGCATCGGGCGGCACGATAGCCGCAAGGCGCAGCAACGGATCGGGCGTCCAGCCGAGCGCCTTTTCGGTGGCGATCAGCGAAGGGATCGCATCGATACCCCATCGTTCCGATTCCGGCAGGATTTCCGTCAGCACCGCCACCTGCCGCATCCACAGCAGCGCGCGGCCAGGATCGGCAGCACCTAGCAACTTTCGCAGTTCAGACCAGACGCGTTCTGCCGAAAGCGTCGTCAGTTTCGAACGCGCGACGGAACACGCCTTCAGCCCCTCGGCGTCCGGCCGCCCGGAACCGTAATATGCAAAGAAGCGAAAGAAACGCAGGATGCGCAGATGGTCCTCGGCGATGCGCCTTGCAGGATCGCCGATAAAGCGGATGTTGCGCGTCTCGATATCGGCAAGCCCGCCGACGAGGTCAACGATCTCGCCCTCGGCATCGGCATAAAGCGCGTTGATCGTCAGATCCCGCCGCTCGGCATCTGCCGTCCAGTCGGTGCTGAAGGCAACCTTGGCATGGCGTCCGTCGGTCTCGACGTCGGTGCGAAGGGTCGTCACCTCGAAGGGCTTGCCATCGATGACCAGCGTCACCGTGCCGTGCTCCAGGCCGGTTGGGACCGCTTTGATGCCGGCCGCCGCCGCGCGCTCCATCACCGCCTCCGGTCTGAGTGTGGTGGCTATGTCGACATCATTGACCGGCAGGCCCATCAGGCTGTTGCGCACTGCACCGCCGACCACCCGCCCTTCCCCGCCATCGGCGTTGAGAAGCGCTAAGATCCGGCCAAGGGCCGGGTCACGGAACCATGCTTGGTCGGCAAGGCCGGTCATGCATAAAGCCTTTCGTAAAGCGTGCGGACGATGCCGGCGGTGATGCCCCAGATCATTCTGGTTTCATAGGGCACGCGGTAGAAATGCCGGTCGATGCCGTCGATGACACGTCTGTCGCGGGTGTGATTGGCAGGATCCATCAGGAAGGAAAGCGGCACCTCGAACACGTCGTCCACCTCGGTCGGGTTCAGCGTCAGCGCAAAGCCCGGCGAGACGACGCCGAGCACCGGCGTAATGCGGAAGCCCGTCGAGGCAAGGTAATTCGGCAGCCGCCCGACGGTTTCGACGAAGGAACCGGCGAGGCCGATCTCCTCCTCCGTTTCTCGGATCGCCGCCATTTCGGGCGAGATATCGGCGGGATCGATCGAGCCGCCGGGAAAGGCGATCTGCCCGGAATGTTTGCGCAGCGTCGCCGTGCGCTTGGTGAAGATCACATGCGCCTCCTCGCCGTCGTCGACGACGGGCACGAGCACGGCGGCGTCGCGCAGCTCGAAGGTCTCGACCTCGGCGACGATATCGGGATTGAGTATGTGGTCCCCGTGATCGCGCCAGGCATGATCGACCGGCCCACCATTCTGGTTGAGCGCGCGGCGGCGGAATTCGGCTGCGGAAAACAGCGGATAACGTTGGGTAATCGCATCATTCATCGGGAAAGCGCATCCAGTTCATCGGCCGGCATCATCGCAAAGACTTCTCCGGCGGAGCGGACGGCGAACATCGCCTGTCCCTCGACCTCGAGCGTCTCGCCGAGCGCCACCAGTTCATACATCACCGCACGCGACACCAGCGCCTCCAGCCGCCCGCGCACATGCAGATAGGGTTTCAATTCGGCATTCTCGCCCGCAATGGCAAAGCGCAGCCGATGCTCTCCTCCCGCCTCCACGACATCGCCGACATTGGTGCGGAAGGTCAGCACCTGTTGGCCTTGCCCCTCCGTCACGCTCATCTCCACGGCGATGAAAGGCGCGTCGACGACCCTTATACCGACCTTTTCCACAGGAGTTACGAGATAGGTCTTCTGGTCGTCGTCTTTTCTTAAAACCGTCGAGAACAGCCGCACCAGCGCCGGTCGGCCAATCGGCGTGCCCATGTAGAACCAGATGCCGTCCGCCCGGATTTCCATGTCAATATCGCCGCAGAAAGGCGGATTCCACCGCTCGACCGGCGGTAATCCCCGTTTTTTACCGGCATTTTCCTGAGACGCGCGCGAAATCAGTGCGGCAAGTCCCGCCGCATCCGCCTGTCCGCTGATTTCCTCGGCTGCCATTCTTCCGTCCCGGTTTGTCCTTAACGAAGTAAAGTCACGAGATAGTCATTCGCAACGAACTTGTCAGCCCGTCACATCTCCATAACTCTATCGGGTATGAGGCACATGTATAAGTCCGCCGATTCGCTGCCGAATGATTTCAGCCGTTGGAGATACGCATGGGTATGATGAAGACCGAAGCCAGCCTCGATGAAAAGGCGATCGTCGCCGCCGCCGAAAAGGCGCTCTCCGATATCGCCGCGATCCGCGGGGAAGTCTCGAAAGTGATCTTCGGTCAGGAAAGCGTCGTCGAGAACACCATTCTCGCCGTGCTGTCAGGCGGTCATGCGCTGCTCGTCGGCGTTCCCGGCCTTGCCAAGACCAGACTGGTGACGACGCTCGGCGAGGTGCTCGGCCTTGCCGCCAACCGCATCCAGTTCACGCCGGATCTGATGCCCTCGGATATTCTCGGCTCCGAGGTGATGGACCAGGACGACAGTGGACGCCGCTCCTTCCGTTTCGTCAAGGGCCCGGTCTTCGCCCAGCTCCTGATGGCCGACGAGATCAACCGTGCCTCGCCGCGTACCCAGTCGGCACTTCTGCAATCCATGCAGGAATACCATATCACGATCGCCGGCCAGCGTTATGACCTGCCGGCGCCCTTCCATGTGCTTGCCACCCAGAACCCGCTCGAGCAGGAAGGCACCTACCCCCTGCCCGAAGCCCAGCTCGACCGCTTCCTGCTGCAGGTCGACGTCAACTACCCTGAACTCGCCGCCGAGCGCCAGATCCTGCTTGAGACGACGGGCCTGGGCGAAACCCGGCCGGAAGCCATCATCGATGCGCAGCGGCTGCTCGAGATCCAGACCCTGGTGCGCCAGATGCCGGTGAGCGACACGGTCGTCGATGCCATCCTGGCGCTGGTGCGTTCCGCCCGCCCAGGACAGGGCAATGCCTCGACCGACAAGAATGTCGCCTGGGGCCCCGGCCCGCGCGCCGGCCAGTCGATGATGCTCTGCGCGCGTGCCCGCGCGCTCTACGAAGGCCGTCTCGCCCCGTCTCTGGACGATATCTTCGCGCTCGCCGAACCCATTCTCCAGCACCGCATGGCGCTGACTTTCGCCGCCCGCGCCGAAGGCATGTCGGTGCGTGACGTCATCGCCGGACTGGTCAAGCAGGCAAAGGGATAAGGAAGCCGGACGCGTGGCATCTATCGGACAGATCGTCAATCCGACACCCGGCAGCGATGCCCTTTCCCGCGCCAGGCAGCGGGCCGCCCTGGTGCCGGACTGCCTGGTGGAAGCCAAGCGCATCGCCAATACGGTGATCGCCGGCTGGCATGGCCGCCGCAAGCGCGGCATCGGCGAGAATTTCTGGCAGTTCCGTCCCTATGCCGAGGGCGAGAGCCTGTCGCGCATCGATTGGCGCCGCTCCGCCCGCGACGACCATACCTATGTGCGCGAGCGCGAATGGGAGGCAGCGCATACGATCTGGCTCTGGTGCGACATGTCGCCCTCGATGATGTACAAGTCGAGCTATGGCAGCGTCTCCAAGGAAAGCCGCGCGCTGGTCATCATGCTGGCGCTTGCCGAAATCCTCGCCCGCTCCGGCGAGCGCATCGGCTGCCCCGGCATCATGGAGCCCGCCTCCGCCCGTAACGCCGCCGAACGCCTCGCAGCCGCTCTCATGCACACGCCGCTGACCGGCGGCCTGCCGGAAACGGCGATGATCCGTGGCTGGAGCGACCTCGTCCTTATCGGCGATTTCCTCGATGATGCGCCGGCAATCATGGAACGGCTCGGCCCGCTTGCCCGCCGCGGCCTGCGCGGCCACGTGGTCGAGATATCAGATCCCGCTGAAGAGATATTCCCCTATAGCGGCCGCACCGAATTCACCGATCCCGAGAGCGGCGCCAAGCTTATCTCCGGCCGCGCCGAACATATCCGCGAGGCCTATCGCAACGCCTATCTCGCCCGCAGGGACAGCCTCGGCCAGTCGCTGCGCCATCTCGGCTGGACCTTCGCAAGCCACCGCACCGATCACCTTGCGTCGGAGGCGCTGGTCGCGGTGCACATGTATCTGTCCGGCATGCCGGCCAAGGCAACGCATGGAGGGCAGCTATGAACGCCCTTCCCTTCGCTTTCGCCTATCCCGCCATTCTAGGCGCGCTCCTTGCCTTGCCCGTCATCTGGTGGCTGCTGCGGCTGACGCCGCCACGTCCGAAGACCGAAGTCTTTCCGCCGCTGAAAATTCTCGCCTCCGTGCTGAAGCGCGAGGAGACGCCGGCGCAAAGCCCGTGGTGGCTGACGCTTCTGCGCATGCTGCTCGCTGCCGCCATCATCCTTGCGATCGCCGATCCGGTTTTCAATCCACGCACCAGTTCGCTCGCATCAGGTGGCCCGCTCGTCCTCTTCGTCGACAACAGCTGGGCCGCGGCACCCGACTGGGAGCGCCGCATCCAGACCGCCGACGCATTGGTAGACGACGCCGAATCCGCCGGCACGCCTGTGTCGATCGCCTTTACCGCCGACCCGACCAACGACGCCGTGCCCGGCACCGCCGCTGCCGCCCGCGACAAGCTGCGCGCCGCCGAGCCACGACCGCTTGTGCCGGACCGCGAACGCGCCTTCCAGGCGCTGCGCGCCGCGCTGAACGGCATCAAGCCCGGTACCCTCGCCTTCCTGACCGACGGCGCCGCCGCCAAGCCCGACGACGCGACGGTGCGCAGGCTCGCCGAACTCCAGCCCGCCGATCTGCGCCTAATCGAGGGCGATGCCGCGCGGACAGTCGCGATCACGGCGGCCAACAATGCGGCGGATGCCATGACCGTCAAGGTCACGCGGCTCAACAGTGCGCAGGCCGCATCGGTAGCGCTGAACGCCGTCGATACCCAGGGCCGCTCGATCGCCAATGGCAGGGCGGATTTCCGCCCCGGCCAGAGCGTCGCGACCAGTTCGATCAGCGCCCCCTTCGAGATGCGCAACGATTTCGCGCGCGTAAGCGTCGACAATGGCGCGACGGCAGGCGCCGTCCACCTTCTCGACGACGCATTCAAGCGCCGCCGCGTCGTCTTGCTGTCGGGTGAAGGAGGGGATGAGTTCCAGCCGCTGCTCTCGCCGCTTTATTATATCCAGCGGGCACTGCAGCCCTATGCGGATCTGATCCAACCTGCCGATTCCGATCTTTCGGTCGCAATACCAAAACTTCTCGCCAGCAATCCCTCCATCATCATCATGGCCGATATCGGCCGGCTGCCGGAGGAGACCTACGAGCCTTTGACGCGCTGGATATCGAATGGCGGCATGCTCCTGCGTTTTGCCGGCCCGCGCATGGCGGCAGCCCCTGCGGACGATCCGCTGATCCCTGTCATCCTGCGTCAGGGAGAACGGGCGCTGGGCGGCACCTTGTCCTGGAGCGAGCCGCAGTCGCTTGCCGAATTTCCGAGTATCGGGCCTTTCGCCGGCATAGCGCGTCCCGCCGATGTCGTCGTCAAGCGGCAGGTGCTTGCCGAACCGACGCCCGATCTTGCCGAACGCACCTGGGCAAGCCTGGCTGACGGCACGCCGCTCGTCACGATGAAGCAGCTCGCCTCCGGTCAGATCGTCCTGTTTCACGTCACCGCGGAAGCAACTTGGTCCGATCTGCCGATCTCCGGCACTTTCGTCGACATGCTGCGCCACCTCCTGCAGATATCGCGCTCGGGCGGCGTGACATCGGAGGCGCGCGGCAATGCGCGTGTCTCCGAAACCCTGCCGCCATTCCGCATGCTGACGGCCAAAGGCACGCTCGTCTCCGAGACGGGATCGGCGCGGCCGCTCATTCCACAGGCCGGAGTCGAACCGACGGCAAATTTCGACAACCCGCCCGGGCTCTACGGTTCGGAGGATGGTTTCACCTCCCTCAACGTGCTGCCCGAGAACGCCGAACTGAAGCCGATCGACACAACAGGGACTAATGCCATGCGCGAAGGCCTGATCGGCGGCGAAAGCTGGTCGGCAAAACCCGCCCTCTTTCTTGCAGCCTTCCTGCTGCTCTTGGCCGATAGCCTGATCGTCCTCTTCATGAATGGTGCATTCTCGCGATTGCGCCCGACTGTCCGCACTGCAGCGATTATCGCGGTCGCTGTCGGCGCCGGCTTCCTAATGCAACCAGGCACGCTTCATGCCGACGACTCCAAGCCCGGCGACGACCTCATCCTGCAGAGGCTTGACAACACCCATCTCGCCTATGTCGTCACCGGCGAACGGGATGTAGACAATATTTCCGAGCGTGGTCTCGAGGGACTGACCCAGTTCCTGACGTTTCGCACGACGCTGGAGCCGGCACCGCCCGTCGGCATAGACCTCACCAAGGACGAGCTCTCCTTCTATCCGATCATCTACTGGCCGGTTTCGGCAACAGCGCCCATGCCGTCGTCGGCGGCGATCAGCCGTATCGATGCCTATATGCGCAATGGCGGCACCGTGCTTTTCGATACGCGCGATCAGATCAGCGCATTGGACAATGGCGGCAATGTCAGCGCCAACGGTGAGAGGCTGCAAGCAATCCTCGCCAATCTGGACATTCCGGCGCTCGAGCCGGTACCATCAGATCACGTGCTGACGAAATCCTTCTATCTCCTGTCGAGCTTTCCCGGTCGTTATGCCGGCAGCCCTCTCTGGATCGAGGCCCGGCAAGGCGGTCAGGGGCCGAGCGAAAAATCGGCGGCGACGGCCGACGGCGTTTCGCCGATCCTGATCACCGGCAATGATTTCGCCGGCGCCTGGGCGATCGACGACAACGGCGTACCGATACTGCCGACCGTGCCGTCGGATGAAACCCAGCGCGAATATGCCTACCGTTCCGGCGTCAACATCATGATGTACATGCTGACCGGCAACTACAAGACCGACCAGGTCCATGTTCCCGACCTCCTCGAACGGTTAGGACAATGAGATGACATTCGACTTTTCGCCCTTCCTGCCCTGGTCGGTTCTGGCTGCATTGGCTGTCGTCAGCGCTGTTATCGCCGCCTTTGCGATCTGGCGCGGCATTCGTGGCGCCTGGATCAGAACGCTGGCAGCACTCGCCATGCTGACCGCGCTTGCCAATCCTGTGCTGCTGCAGGAAGATCGGGATCAGTTGTCCACGATCGTTCCCGTTCTTGTCGATCGAAGCCAGAGCCAGCAGACGCCCGATCGCGTCAAGATGACCGACGATGCGCTTGCGGCCTTGAAGGGACAGCTCGCCCGCTTCCCTCAGATAGAGCCCCGCTTCGTCGATGTCGAAGGCGACGTCAATTCCGACGTTCCGTCCACGCGCCTGTTCGACGCGCTGTCGGCCAACATTGCCGATGTCCCGCCCGCCCGTATCGGCGGCGCCATCATGCTGACCGACGGTGAGGTCCATGATGTACCGGGCGCCAATCAAGCGCTTGGTTTCGACGCGCCGATCCATGGCCTCGTCACCGGCAAGGCCAACGAATTCGATCGCCGCATCGAAGTCATCAAGGGGCCACGCTTCGGCATCGTCAACGAGGAGCAGCAGGTAATCTTGCGCGTCTTCGACGACGGCCCGAGCCCCGGCGGCACGGCCGATGTCACGGTTAAGCTGAATGGTGACGAGATCGCCACTCTGCAGGCGACGCCTGGGCAGGATACGCCCTTCTCCTTCAAGGTGCCGGGTGGCGGCAGCAATGTGCTCGAATTCTCGGTCGCAGCACTTCCAGGCGAAGTCACCACCGCCAACAACCGCGCCGTCCACGTCATCGACGGCATCCGCCAGAACCTCCGCGTCCTGCTCGTCTCCGGCGAGCCGCATGCCGGCGAGCGCGCCTGGCGCAACCTGCTGAAATCCGATGCCTCGGTCGATCTCGTCCATTTCACCATCCTGCGTCCGCCGGAAAAGCAGGACGGCACGCCGATCAACGAGCTGTCGCTGATCGCCTTCCCGACGCGGGAGCTCTTCGTCGACAAGATCAAGGACTTCGACCTGATCATTTTCGACCGCTACCAGCACCGCGGTGTGCTGCCGCTGCTCTATTACGATTACATCGCGCAATATGTCGACAATGGTGGCGCGCTGCTGATCGCCGCCGGTCCCGAGCATGCCGGCCCAGATTCCATTGCCTTGACGCCGCTTTCCACGGTCCTGCCGGCAACGCCCACCGGAGAGATGATCGAGAAGGCCTTCTATCCCCGCCTCTCCGAGGAAGGCCGCAAACATCCCGTCACACGCGGTCTGGACGGTTCGGGCGAGGATCCGCCGCATTGGGGCCGCTGGTTCCGTAGCGTCGATGTCGACCGGCCGCAGGGCGAGACCATCATGCTCGGCGCCGACAACCACCCGCTGCTGGTGCTGAACCGTGCCGGCCAGGGCCGCGTCGCCATGCTGCTTTCCGATCAGGGCTGGCTCTGGGCGCGCGGCTTCGAAGGCGGCGGTCCGAACGTTTCGCTCTATCGCCGTATCGCCCATTGGCTGATGAAGGAGCCGGCGCTCGAGGAAGAAGCGCTGACGGCGCGCGCCTCCGGCCGGACCCTTGAAGTCACCCGCCAGACGATCGGCGACAATCCCGGCAATGCCACCGTGCGCTATCCCTCCGGCAAGACCGAAACCCTGCCGCTCACTCAGTCCGAACCGGGGCTCTACAAGGCCGAGAAGAGGATGGACGAAATCGGCCTCTTCGAAATCCGCAACGGCAGGCTGTCGACGCTTGTCCATATCGGCGCTGTCGACGCACCGGAATTCAAGGCGATGATCTCGACGACCGATGTACTGCAGCCGGTCGCCGACAGAAGCAAGGGTCTCGTCACCCGCGTCTCCAATGCTAATGGCGCGATCTCGGTGCCGCCGATCCTACCGGTGCGCGGCCAGGTCCGCGTCTCCGACAACGATCGCATGATGATCCGCATGACCAACGAGACGGTCTTGAAGGGCATCAACACGCTGCCGCTCTTTGCCGGGTTCGCCGGCGTCGGCATCCTGCTGCTCGCCTTCGGCGCCATGTGGTGGCGCGAAGGGCGCTAATCTCGTGCCGGAATTCGAGCTCACCGCCTCGCCCTCGCCGGAGGAATTGGCGGTGATCCCCGATGCGCTCGCGGCCTTCAACACCAGCGATGTCGGCCCTCGGATCGCCGCCCGCTCGCCGTCCTCATCCGCGATACCGACGGCAAGGTGACCCGGAAGCCGCACGCATAGCTTCCTCCGGAAAAGCCTGTAGCGGGCTGTTGCAAGATCATTCGCGCCAGGCGATCGTGCCCTTCAGCCGCGCGTGTACGCCCTCGGCGATCGGAACGACGAGCACACGGCCGGGATCGACCGGGCCTGGAAAAGACAGCGCGTTATAGGCAACTTTCTCGAAGCCGAGCGGGCCGTAATAGGGTGGATCGCCGACGAGGATGACGGCTTCCGAGCCCTTGCGTCTTGCCGCCTCCACCGCAATCCGCACCAGTTCCCGGCCGATGCCCTTGTTCTTGTGGGAGGGGCGGACAGCGAGCGGGCCGAGCAGATGTCCCTTCACCGTGCCGGCCAGCACCGGCGTCATGCGCACGGAGGCGATCGTCTCACCATTATCGGTACAGATGAAGGAAAGCGACAGATCATGAGGCCCCTGCTCACGGATGCGCGCGGCAGCGCGCGTGAAGCGGCCGGGACCGAAGGCTTCTTCGTTGATGTGTTCGATGGCGGCGTCATGAGACGCGTCTTCAGTGAGGTAGACGAGATCGTGCTTGTACATGATGACAGAAACCGGATGGACAGATTGATGGGTCTCGAACACGCCTTGGGCGTTCGGGAGCATCAGCGTCGTCGCGGGTTTCTGGAAATGAACATCCGGCAGGGATCCAAAAATCGTGAAAAGGCCGATAGCAGGAAAAATTTCCGTCGTCCAACGCAAAATGCACGACCACAGCGCCGCGCATCTTTTCGAGAGCTACAAAGGACGCTGCAACACTGAATTATGCGGTGCCCGAACGATGTGACGCACTGTTCAATCTTTGCCGCCTGTAAAGCCCTGCCATCTGCGATATCTTCCGCTCCAACACGCAATCAAGGGAATGAAGATCATGGGAATGCTGGTGGACGGCGTCTGGCACGACGCCTGGTACGACACGAAGGAGAGCAAGGGCCATTTCAAGCGGCAGCCCTCGCAGTTCCGCAACTGGGTGACACCGGACGGCGGGGCCGGCCCTTCCGGCAGCGGCGGCTTCAAGGCCGAGGCAGGGCGTTACCATCTCTATGTCTCGCTCGCCTGCCCCTGGGCGCACCGCACGCTGATCTTCCGCAAGCTGAAAAAGCTCCAAGAGCTGATCTCGGTTTCCGTCGTCGATCCACTGATGCTCGAGAACGGCTGGGAGTTCAAGGTCGGCGACGGCGCCACCGGCGACCACCTCTTCGGCGCGTCCGCGCTTTGGCAGGTCTATGTCAAGGCTGATCCGCACTATTCCGGCCGCGTCACCGTTCCTGTGCTCTGGGACAAGAAGACCGGCACGATCGTCAACAACGAATCCGGCGAGATCATTCGCATGTTCAACGGCGCCTTCGACGGGCTGACCGGCTCGACAGCCGATTTCTATCCCGAGGACCTTCGCGCCGAAATCGATGCGCTGAACACCACCGTCTACGACACCGTCAACAACGGCGTCTACAAGGCAGGCTTTGCCACCACCCAGGAAGCCTATGCCGAAAACGTCGTCACGCTGTTCGAAACACTCGACATACTCGACGAACGCCTCGGCAAGGGCCGCTACCTCTTCGGCAACCGTCAGACCGAGGCCGACTGGCGCCTGTTCACCACGCTGGTGCGCTTCGATGCCGTCTATGTCGGCCATTTCAAGTGCAACATCCGCCGCATCGCCGACTACCGCAACCTGCCTGACTATCTTCGCGACCTCTACCAGACGGCGGGCGTTGCCGAGACGGTGAACCTCAACCACATCAAGCAGCACTATTACCGTAGCCACAAGACGATCAATCCGACCGGCATCGTTCCCGTCGGCCCGGCGCTCGATCTCGACAGTCCGCACGGCCGTGCCACAGCGCCGCGCGTCTTTTCAGACGCACATCGGACTCTGTAACAATTTGAACGGCTGAATAATTTTATCCTTAAATCGATTCCGATTTAAGGAATCATGTAGCGGACTTGCCGGGGCATGAACTTACCAGCGATGGTCGGGCTCCTGCTCGCCCCGAAGCTCGGCAAGACGGCGATGGGTGGCATCGGTCGTGCCCTCGGGCAGGCTGTCGAGGGAGAAGAAGCCGCTGTCGGAGATCTCCCAGTCCGGCGGCCGCGGCGCGGTCTGCTCGACTGTCGCCCGGTAGAACACGACATGGTCACGCTTTGTGGTCGTGGTGTTGAAATAGACCTGAACCAACTCCGGTTTGCCGATGATCCTGAGGTTGCCCTCCTCGCGCAGCTCCTTGACCAGCGCTTCTTCGGCCGTCTCGTTGCGCTCCAGTCCGCCGCCGGGCATATGCCAGCCGCCGATATAGCTGTGGCGCACCAGGAAAATACGACCGTCCGCATCGAAGCAGGCGGCCCTGACACCCACGGTCATGCCGCGGGCAAAGGAGAAATAGACATGCAGGAGGCGCAACGCCAGCCTGATGTGAGGGGGCCGCTTCTCTTTATCCACCATCGTTCCGTTTCGGCTCTTCATCGCGCCGGATGTGTTTGATTTGTCAATAAGCTGGTCTATGTCTCGTAGAATGTTCAAGCTCGCGCATATTTCCGACGTCCACCTCGGGCCGTTGCCCAGTCTTTCCATTCAAGAGCTGTTTTCAAAACGCATAACAGGCTTTGTGAACTGGCATCGAAATCGACGCAAGCACCTTTTCGGCAGCACGCTGGATCTGCTGCTCGACGACATCCGCGCCCATCAGGCCGATCACCTGGCCGTCACCGGGGACCTCGTCAATCTGGCGAGCGGCATCGAGATCCGCTCGGCCGCCGCCTGGCTGCGCGCGCTCGGCGATCCCGCAGACACGTCGGTCGTTCCCGGCAATCACGATGCCTATGTACCCGGCTCCTACGAGAAGTCGATGCGCGCCTGGTACGATTATGTCCGCGGCGATCTCGCTCCACCGCAATGGCAGGACGACCGCCATATCTTTCCTTATCTGCGCGTTCGCGGCAAAGTCGCGATTGTCGGCTGTTCGACGGCAGTCGCCACCCCTCCCTTCGCCGCCTCTGGCTTTTTCGGCGCGCGACAGGCCCGCGATACTGTCAACATACTGCGTGCGGCTGGCGAAGCCGGTCTCTTCCGCGTCGTCATGATCCATCACCCGCCGATCCGCGGCGCCACGGCCTTCTATAAACGGATGATCGGCATCCGCCGCTTCGCCGCCGTGATTTCGACGGGCGGCGCCGAACTCGTTCTGCACGGACATACGCACCTGAATACGCTAAATTGGCTGCGCGGCCAGATGCAGCCGGTGCCAGTCGTCGGTATCGCCTCTGCATCGCAGGGACCGGGCAGCATCAAGCCGCCCGCCGCCTACAACCTCTTCTCCATCGATGGCTCTCCCGGTGCCTGGGAGCTCAGCGGCGAGCGCTTCAGCCTCAACAGGGCTGGCGACGCGGTGATGCCGGAAAGCGCCGATATTTTCGCGTCTTAGCTCCAGTTCCAGACTCTTTTTGTGCAGCACTTGAATCGATCTGCGAGGACATCAGTCCACCGTCGCAACATTTGCCGCAGAGGTTGCTTACCCTCTTGGTATTTTTAGTGGTAAGCGTACAATCCGAGCAAATGCATTGCCTGAGAACGGAGCGCGCCGATGACTTTTTCTTTCCGCCACCTGTCCAGACTTTCGCTCGCCGCCGGCTTTGCCTTCGGCATCGCCACGGCCGCTTTCGCGGCCGGCGACAGCAACGATGACACCAATCCGCCGCCGAAGACCCAGACGACCAAGACCTGCACCGGCGGCAAGGTCTGGGACAAGGCCAAGAAGGAATGTGTCACCCCGAAGAAGAGCAGCTTCAACGACGACGATCTCTATCAGTTCGCCCGCGAGTTTGCCTATGCCGGCCAGTATGACAACGCCATCACCGTGCTCAATCTCGCTCGCAACCAGAACGACCCGCGCGTCCTGAACTATCTCGGCTACGCCAACCGCAAGGCCGGCCGCATGGAACTCGGCATGTCCTACTACCGCAAGGCGCTGCAGGCGGATGAGAATTATATCCTCGCCCGCTCCTATATGGGCATGGCGCTGGTGGAACAGGGAGACATCCAGGGTGCTCGCGTCCAGCTTGTCGAAATCCGTGATCGCGGCGGCGAAGGCACCTGGGCCTATCGCTCCCTGCTGCAAAGCTTGAACGGCTACAAGACATATTGACGCAAGCTTTGCAGGCCACAATACGAAAATCCCTTGGGAAAGAGGGATGAAGATGACCGGATGCTTGCGAAGTGCAGGAGACTTGTTTCATAAAGCGCATGCATCGACGGCGTCGATAAAGTCGGTTTCGCGCCCGACGGCGAACCCTTCGTCCGCGAAACCATTGTGAATGCTTCTTGGATAGACAATGCGTCAGCCCGCAACGACCATCGATCTCCGGCGTGATCTCGTCGGCCTCCTGCCCCGCCTTCGCCGCTTCGCGATCACGCTCGCGGGCGAGGTTGCCGTGGCCGATGAACTCGTTCAGGCCGTCTGTCAGCGCGCCGTCTCCAAAGGTCATCAATGGAGCGGCGAAGGCCGGCTGGAAAGCTGGATCTACACGCTTGCCCGCCAGCAATGGACCGACGACAACCGCAAGCGCAAGCCGAAGGCTTCCGTCCGCGGCAACGTCACCGATATTCGCGAGGCCGCGCGCGATCGCTCGGCCGCGGTCGATCCCGACACCATCCATCACATGATTTCCGATATGCCGGATGGCGTTTCCAGCATGTTCCTGCTGGTCGACGTCGAAGGCCACAGCTACCAGCAGGCAGCCGACATCATGGGCATTCCGGTGGCAAACGTCGTCTCGCAGCTCGCGACCGCGAGGCTGCATTTCGCCGGGCTTGCCGGCACCCACCCGATCCACAGGTTTTGAATTTGCTCGATCTTAGGAAATTGCCGCTCGAAGCCCAGCTCACCGCTCTTCTCGACGGCGAAGTCTCGCCCGAACAGCGGCAAGAACTGGAGCAGCGTCTGGCAAGCGACGAGAATGCACGCCGACTGCATGAGAAGCTGCGTCACGGGGCTGATTTCGGCCGCCGCCGCCTCGACGATATCCTGAAGGAGCCTGTACCGCTCGCCCTCGTCCGCTCGATCAAGAGCACGCAGCCGCCGAAAACGCCGATCGCCCAGCGCGCCACGCGCCCGCAAGTGAAACTGGCGCCGAGCGGCCCGCAGGCACTGGCCGCCGCGCTCATCCTCTTTGTCGTCGGTTGCGGTATCGGCTATTTCGTCGGCACCGCGCCGGATGCCGACGAGATTGCCAGCACGGCTACCACCAATGCGGCACCGGCCAATACCAGCGACTGGCTGGGCGACGTCACCGCCTTTCAACGCCTGCTGATCCGCCAGCCCCGTCATCTCGTCGAAGTGCCCGCCTCGCAGGCCGAGGAAATCTCCAGCTGGCTGACGACGGCGATCGGCGTGCCCTTCCGCGTGCCGGATCTGAGCGCCGAAGCCTGGACCTTCCAGGGCGCACGCGTCATCCTTGGCGATAGCCGCCCTGTCGGACAGCTCGTCTATTCTAATTCCGATGGCGACATCATCTCCATTTGCTTCCGCAAGGACGCACAGCCGCCGGAGACCGACGACTTCAAGGAAACGATCAAGGACGAGATCGGCCTCGTGACCTGGCACAATGCCGGCACCTCCTATGTGCTTGCCGGCCCCTCCGCCGAAGCAACGCTCGGCCAACTCGCCATGGAGATCGCCACCGCGATCTGATTGCCGGAGCATGATGCCGAGCGGTATCGCACGACATCGTGCGTCGCCTTCTTTGATTTAAGGCACCAGCACCACCTTGCCGACCGCCCGCCGTCCTTCGATGGCGCGATGCGCTTCCGCCGCTTGATGCAGTGGGAAACGACCGCCGTCGATAACCGTCAGGGCACCCGCCGCGGCAAGCTCGAAGAGCGCGGCAAGATCCTCCTGCACCCCCTGAGGCGTCAGCAGCGGCAATAGCGAAAATCCCTTGATTGACTGATTGTCATCAAGCATGTGCTCGACATCGGCCTCCTCAAGCCCGAACCGCCCCATCGCCGCCAGCACCAGCTCGCCGCAAGGCGCCAGCGTCTCGAGTGCCGCCCTTGAAAACGCGCCGCCGACGGTTTCATAGATGATATCCGCGCCGAGCCCTCCGGTCAGCCTTTTGACGTCCTCCTGCCAGCCAGGCGCCCTATAATCGACCGCATAATCGGCGCCGAGAGACAGGGAAAGCGCCCTCTTCTCGTCACTGCTCGCCGCCGCGATCACCATCCTCGCCCCGTCACGTCTCGCGAGCTGCACCAGCAGCGACCCGACACCGCCCGCTGCCGCACTCACGAGAACATTCTTGCCTTTCGCGGGACTGCGGCGCAGGAGATGCGACGCCGTCAGCCCTTGCACCATCAGCCCGGCAGCCGCCGCGAAAGAAACCGCATCCGGCAGCTGCATCACCGCCCCGCCGTCGACCGCGACGAATTCGGCATAGCCGCCAGAACCGCGCCCGGTCGCAAAGAGAGGAACGGCAACCCGCATGCCAATGAGCGAGCGGTCGGCACCAGGCTCTGCTCGCTCGATCGTACCCGCGACCTCGACACCGGGAAACATCGGCAGATCGGGCGTTGCGGCATAACGGTCGGCCCGCATCAGCACCTCGAAGAAGTTGACACCCGCCGCATGGACGCGGACGAGAACCTCACCCGGCCCCAGCTCGGGAACCGGCAGTTCTACGACGTCCAGGACATCGGGAGG
>NZ_JAWDIV010000025.1:0-115018 GCF_032464655.1 Rhizobium sp. 25PS6 | reverse complement strand
GCTTCTGGAACAAGGTGGAGGGCTTCGAAAAGCGGTCCGACGCGCAGCTTGCCAAGGACGTTACCATAGCCCTGCCAATAGAGCTGACGGCCGCGCAGAACATTGTGCTCGTCCGGGATTTCGTGGAGCGGCACATCACGTCGAAGGGAATGGTCGCCGACTGGGTCTATCACGACGCCCCAGGCAATCCGCATGTGCATCTGATGACGACATTGCGGCCGCTCACCGAAGACGGGTTCGGCTCGAAGAAAGTCGCGGTTCTCGCCCCGGACGGCAAGCCGCTCCGCAATGACGCCGGCAAGATCATCTATCAGCTATGGGCCGGCAGCACTGAGGATTTCAATGCGTTTCGCGACGGTTGGTTTGCCTGCCAGAACAAACATCTGGCGCTTGCCGGCCTCGATATCCGCATCGATGGCAGTTCCTTCGAAAAGCGGGGTATCGACCTCGAGCCAACCATTCACCTCGGCGTCGGCGCCAAAGCCATCGAGCGCAAGGCCGAGCAATCCCACCACAAGTCGGAGACCTCGACTCCCAAACTCGAACGCATCGAGCTTCAGGAGGAGCGCCGCGGCGAGAACGCCCGCCGCATCCAGCGCCGTCCGGAGATTGTGCTCGACCTGATCACGCGGGAGAGGAGCGTCTTCGACGAACGCGATGTTGCCAAGGTGTTGTATCGCTATGTCGACGAGGTCGCTTTGTTCCAAAGTCTGATGATCCGCATTCTGCAAAGTCCGGAAGCGCTCCGGCTCGAACGCGAGCGGATCAACTTTGCAACAGGTATTCGGACACCCGCGAAGTACACCACGCGCGAGATGATCCGGCTTGAAGCCGAGATGGCCGATCGCGCGACCTGGCTCTCCGGTCGCGCCTCCCATGGTGTCCGTGAGGCGGTGCTGCAGGCAACCTTTGCGCGCCATTCCAGTCTGTCGGATGAGCAGCGAACGGCAATCGAGCATCTCGCCGGGGCCACGCGGATTGCCGCTGTCATCGGCCGCGCCGGCGCCGGCAAGACGACGATGATGAAGGCTGCGCGCGAGGCGTGGGAAACGGCCGGCTATCGTGTGGTCGGCGGAGCGTTGGCTGGCAAAGCGGCCGAAGGTTTGGAGAAGGAAGCTGGCATCGTTTCCCGCACTCTGTCGTCGTGGGAGCTTCGCTGGAACCAGGGCCGCAACCAGCTCGATGATAAGACCGTCTTCGTACTCGACGAGGCCGGCATGGTTTCGTCACGGCAGATGGCGCTGTTGGTCGAAGCAGTCACCAAGGCCGGCGCCAAACTCGTCCTTGTCGGCGATCCGGAACAGCTTCAACCGATCGAAGCGGGTGCGGCCTTTCGCGCCATTGCCGATCGCATCGGCTATGCCGAACTCGAGACGATCTATCGTCAGCGCCAGCAATGGATGCGCGACGCCTCGCTCGATCTCGCGCGTGGCAATATCCGCAAGGCTGTCGATGCCTACACCGCCCATGGTCGAATGATTGGTTTGAGACTGAAGGACGAGGCGGTCGAAAGCCTGATCGCAGCGTGGGACCGCGACTACGACCCTTCGAAGACCAGCCTGATCCTCGCACACCTTCGCCGCGACGCCCGAAAGCTCAACGATATGGCCCGCGCCAAGCTGGTCGAGCGTGGCGTCGTCGCAGACGGATTTGCGTTCAAGACAGAGGACGGAACCCGCATGTTCGCGGCCGGCGACCAGATCGTGTTCCTCAAGAACGAGGGCAGCCTTGGCGTCAAGAACGGCATGCTCGCAAAGGTGGTTGAGGCCGCACCCGGCCGGATCGTCGCTGAGATCGGCGAAAGGGAACATCGTCGCCAGGTCACGATCGAGCAGCGCTTCTACAACAATCTCGGTCACGGCTATGCCACGACCATCCACAAGAGCCAGGGCGCGACCGTCGACCGGGTGAAGGTGCTTGCTTCCCTTTCATTGGACCGGCATCTCACCTATGTGGCCATGACGCGCCATCGTGAGGATCTCGCGATCTACTACGGCAGTCGTTCCTTTGCGAAATCCGGCGGGCTCATCCCGATCCTGTCGCGCCGAAACGCCAAGGAGACGACCCTCGATTACGAGAAGGCGTCGTTCTATCGCCAGGCGCTGCGCTTCGCGGAAGCCCGCGGCCTTCATCTTGTCAACGTCGCCCGCACGATCGCACACGATCGCCTCCAATGGGCCGTCCGGCAGAAACAGAAGCTCGACAATCTCGGCGCCCGTCTTGCCGCCATCGGCGCGGCACTCGGACTGGTCCACGGCAGCCACAAACACTCCATCCCGGACACAATCAAGGAGGCCAAGCCCATGGTGTCAGGTATCGCCACCTTCCCGAAATCGCTCGACCAGGCTGTCGAAGACAAGCTCGCCGGCGATCCCGGGCTCAAGAAGCAATGGGAGGACGTCTCGACCCGCTTCCAGCTCGTCTACGCGAAGCCGGAAGTGGCCTTCAAGGCCATCAATGTCGATACCATGTTGAAGGACCAGTCGGTCGAGCAGTCGACCCTGGCAAGGATTACCGGCGAGCCAGAGAGCTTTGGCGCGCTGAAGGGCAAAACCGGTCTTCTCGCCAGCCGTGCCGACAAGCAGGACCGGGAAAAAGCCATCGCCAATGTGCCGGCGCTTGCCCGAAATCTTGAACGCTACCTTCGTGAGCGGGCCGAGGCCGAATTCAAACATGAGACGGAGGAGCGCGCGGTCCGACTCAAGGTTTCAGTCGATATCCCGGCGCTCTCCCCATCTGCCAAGCAAACGCTCGAACGCGTGCGAGATGCCATCGATCGCAACGATCTCCCGGCTGGCCTCGAATATGCGCTGGCGGACAGAAACGTGAAGGCAGAACTCGAAGGTTTTGCCAAGGCTGTGTCGGAGCGTTTCGGGGAACGGACCTTCCTGCCTTTGGCTGCCAAAGACACTGATGGCAAGACTTTCGAGACCGTCACAGCAGGAATGACGGTCGTCCAGAAGGCTGAGGTCCAGTCCGCGTGGAAATCTATGCGGACGGTCCAGCAGCTTGGCGCTCATGAACGCACGACCGAAGCGCTCAAGCAGGCAGAGACGCTGCGGCAAACCAAGAGTCAAGGGCTCTCGCTGAAATGACCCGGGCAGCAACCACCCGGTCGATGACCACGCAACAACGACGTGCCACTGCGGTTCTGTCGATAGCGGCCGCGGCCACCATTCTGCTGGTGGTGACTGCCGTCGCCGGCGGCTACCGCATCAATTTGACGCCGAGCGAGCCACTGGGCCTATGGCGCATTATCCCGCTTCATCGACCGGTGGCAGTCGACGACCTCCTGTTCATCTGCCCGCTGGAAACGGCGGCGATGCGGGCAGCCAGGGCACGAGGCTATTTCCGTTCTGGTTCCTGCCCGGGCGACGTCGCACCGTTGATCAAGACAGTGATCGCCGTTGTAGGACAGCGTGTCGAAATCGGCGTCAACGTGAGAGTGGATGGGCGGGTGGTTTCCTCATCCAGTCTCGCACTACGTGATGGAAAAGGCCGGCCGTTGACGCCGTTTCCGAGCGGCATCATACCGCCAGGATATGTCTTCCTGCATTCCGCCTTCCCCGGCTCCTATGACTCCCGATATTTTGGCCCGGTGCCGATCTCCGGCATTCTCGGGCTGGCGCAGGAGGTGTTCACCTATGTGCCGTGATTACCTTCAGCCGGCGCTGCTGATATTCGCTTCGATCGCGATCGGCGTGGTGGGCTGGAGCGGCCATGTGTTGCTCCTACCCGTCGCGCTCGGGTTTCCGGTTCTTTGGTCGATCTCGCAAACGAGATCGGTCGCGGCACTTGTCTCCAGCGGATACTTCCTGGCCGCGTCCCGGGGTCTGCCACAAGGCGTTGCCGCCTTTTATTCGTCGGATATCTGGCCAGGCCTCCTGCTCTGGCTGGGTGCGTCTATGAGTTTCGTTGCCGTGCATACGCTCGTCTGGACGATGAACGGACGCGCGCGTCCGTTTCGCTACCTCCTTGCGGCAGCCGTCATGGCCGTTCCGCCGTTCGGCATCACGGGCTGGGCGCATCCTGTCACCGCCGCGGGTGTTCTGTTTCCGGGATGGGGATGGTGGGGACTTGGCGTCATGACAGCCGGCCTTGCGGGTCTCGTAACCCGCATTTGGCCAGCTGTCGCCATCGCCTTCGCAGGCCCTTGGCTGTGGTCCGCCGCAATCTGGACCGACCCGAAACTACCGGAAGGCTGGCGCGGCGTCGATCTTGATATGGGGGCTTCGCTCGGTCGGGAGCCCGGGCTTCAACGCCAGCGTGACATGATCGCAACGGTGCGTGGCGCGGCCAGCGATGGGGCCCGTTTTGTGGTGCTGCCGGAAACTGCGCTCGGTTTCTGGACACCGACCGTGGCGCGGCTTTGGACGAACGCCTTCAGGGATGATGATGGGACGGTGATCGCCGGTGCGGCGATGGTCGATGCTGGGGGCTACGACAATGTTCTGGTCGCGGTCGACGGGAGGGGCGGCCACATCCTCTATCGCGAACGTATGCCGGTTCCCGGTTCGATGTGGCAGCCGTGGCGATCCTGGTTTGGGGAGAGTGGTGGTGCTCGGGCGGATTTCTTCGCGAACCCGGTCGTCTCCATCGGCGCCAGCCGCGCGGCACCGCTGATCTGCTACGAGCAACTGATTGTTTGGCCGGTGCTTCAGTCGATGCTGCACGATCCGGACCTCATTGTTGCTGTCGGAAACGGGTGGTGGACCGAAGGGACATCAATCGTTGCTATCCAGCGAACTGCCACTACAGCGTGGTCAAAGCTCTTCGCAAAACCGATTGTTATTGCCTTCAACACCTGAGTGCTCAGGAGACACCATGATCGACGCAGCCCTGATAAATGAATGCGCAGACCCTTCTCTCAAGCCGACGATCGTCGAGCAGTTCGTGATGGCGGCGGGCTCGGCTGATCCCTTCGCCGTCACCGTCAAATCAGGCGACCGATTGATCCTCGTTCCGAAAGCGGCATCGGCCGAGGAGGCGATTGCGATCGCGCGCCAATATGCTGGTCAAACGGTCGTCCGCGTAGGGCTCACCCAGTTCCCCGCTGGCGTGGGAGTCAAGGAACCGGCGGATCTGAAGCCCGATCTCGTCGATCCTTGCCAGAACCTCCGGAAAGGCACTGCGATGTTCGCCAAGGTATTGAGGATCGTTGCAAAATGGTATGGCAACCCCACGAGCAAAGACGTCTTCCCGCAAATCTTCGAGGACGCGGTCTACGCATGGAAGACCGGCGAGTTCGGGGGTGTCGGCGTGTTTCAGGCGGAGGATCCTGGCATACCCATCGAAGCGCCGCAGCAAAGCGATAAGGAAGTGGATGGCGAGGAAGCGACGCCGAAAGACTTACAACCAGAGACGATGCAGGATGTTAGGCATGCGGGGATACGGATCGATCTTTCCCGCATTGGTCAACAACAGCGTTGAGTTCACCTCGCATTGGCGAGGCATGTTCCGGCCAAGCCAAAGTTTAGGCGACTCCAAAGCATGAAATTAATGCCCTTCCAGATGCCTCGTCCGCGGTTGTAATGGCGGCGAGCCAGTAAAACCCGCCGTACTGACGGGTTCCAGCTATGAAGTTGCCCGACAAAAACCCGACAGGATCTGAATTCTGCTCGCTGAGCCATGAACTCGCGTGGTTGCGACCAAACCGCTCATTCGTCCAGCCTCGCAGCCGCAACCGCGTGCGGCATCAGGAATGTGGCAATCTGCGCGATGACGTCGATCAGATCGCCAGGATTGTGTGCAACGCCTTCAATGAAAGCACGCCATTGTCGCTGCTTTTGCTGGTCCTTGGCAAAGGCGTCCGTTAGGGCGTCCGGCAGGTCAATGGGGATCGGTGTCTCGCGGCGATCAAAGGTAGCGGCTATTGCGCGCGCCAGCCGATCATCGCTGAAGTCGAAAGACCTGCTGAGGATCCAGATGTCGTAGAAATCCTTCATGCGGCTGTTTACTCGCCCCAGCATCACCATTGCCTGGAACTTCTCGGCAATGACCGTTTCTCGCGCATAGGCCCGAAGCCGCGGCATCGGAAAATCGAGCATGGAAGGATAATCCAAAACCTCCACCCCAGGCTCAAGCGCATCGCCAAAACCGATGTCGATGGTCAGGTTGATCCGGGCTCCGCTGATCGAAGTGATCACCCGCAGCCTGAGCCCACCATAATCCAGTGCCTCGCGAATACGATCCACATGCAGCGTATCAGCGTCGAACGTAACGCCATCGTCGGCCTCTTGCGCCAGAATTTCCCGAAATGTCTCAAGCATCGGGTCCGGACTCGGATCACCGAAACCCAAAAGATCCAGGTCGCGCGTGCCTCGGTGCGGATTGTCGAACCAACTCATCATCAACATCGCCCCTTTTAGAACAAAGCGATCGGCGTGGGGCGACTGGCTAAGCCGGAACAATAACCGTTCAAGGGCGAAACGCGTCAGGACGAGATCGAAGCTTTGCCCGCTTGCCTTGGCGAGTTGCAACAGGCGGGCGCGCACCGAGGCGCCGACGTTTCTGATTTCTTTAGCCATTGGCGGTCAGCGCCTCGAGATACGGCCGGATCACAGAGCCAACGCCACCGCGTTCGGCCTGGTTGGCGATTTCGCCAGGAGTAGCCCTTCGTTGCCGCAGCGCCTCCTGCAGCCCTTCTATCGCTACCGAAAGGCCGATCTTGTTGCGATATCGAAAGCAATCGGCAATTGTCTTGGCGATTCCAAAGACCCTCACAGGAACGCCTTCAATGATATGGGTTTCGACGCTGTCGTTGAGAAGGCTGTCTGTGAAGCGCACGATGCGCACAGCGGGGGCTTCCAGTTTCGGCGGCCAGTCCTTACGGCCTATGGCAAGCCAGATTTGTCCGGGGAGCTGATCTGTCAGGCTGTGAAATGCCAATGCCGAAACGAGGCAGATAACGGCTTTGGGCGCGCGTTTGGCAACCTCCGCCAGGCTGTGGCTGGCGTCGAGCTGCGCATCAGGAAGTTGATAGAGACCGCGGGCAAGCCGCAGCACTTCACCATCTCGTTCCATTCGGCTCATGGTGGCAGCCGTGACTCCTGCGTTCCGCAGTTCGACGAAACGTGCTATTCCGCGCTCGGTTAGCACGGTCCGAGCGATTTGGCGTTGCGTGACTGAACTGGGCATTGATATAAAAGCTCGGAGAATAGGATCTATTATCCTAGGATTTGTATCACAATCCCTGGGGCCGAGAAAGCCCTCGCATTATGAATTCTTCACCACGCTAATTGCCTCGATGGACAAAGTTGACAATTCTAGTGGTCGCCTGGAGTAAAGATGTAGCTTGCGGCGAGGTCCACTATGCGCGCAGTGAGAGCCGGATAACCCTCGACGATCTCGTCTGCGGCAGCGCCTTGCAATTTCATCGCAGCGATTGTTCGGACTCGAGAGGAGCACAAATCTCAATTCCATTTGGCTTGCTTCGACGATTTCTCGTTGTCGCGGGCCGGATTGAAGCTGCTGAGATCCCAGATTATGCGCCTGTTTGCGTACTCACTTGGGTCTCACCAATCGGTCGCACTAATTCGACGTGGCTGACATCTAAGGCTTGAGCCAGTTCATAAATCGTAATCAAAGTTGGGTTGCGACGACCTCGCTCCAGGCTACTGAGATATTGCTGGCTGAAACCAGAACGCGCCTCGACCTCTTCCTGTGTCAGGCCTTTCTCCCGACGCAGGCGGGCAAAATTCGAGCCGACCAGTTTGCGCATGTCCATGCGCCGAAAGATCGCCGTTTACACACTCGGAGTTTATCAACTAAAGTATGTAAAGCTCCTTCCCGTAAATCCCGCCAATGCGGGCGGGTAATGGGTTTAGTTGTCGATATAAGCATCAGCACATTGTCTGCAACTAAGAGATTTCGGATGTAACGGTGTCCCATTTGATGTAGGCGAACCTTCGGGGCCGCTTGGTGAGAGAATGAAAGTTTGGGAGAAGCGGGTGAACAAAGCGAGCTCATCCGATGCAAATGGTCGAGAAAAGAAAAGAGAATCGCGCTTCAGCTCGATGCAACAGTCGAAGCTTGAGGCGTTGGCTGTCTCGGCAATTCTCGAACACCGCCTCCTGATCGCCGCCGACGAAGCTGTCTATGAGGAATGGGCTCGCGCGACCGCAGACCCATCAATTTCCGCCGCCGTGCTCAAGAGCCTGCAGGAGGAGTATGTCGCGCGCCAAAAGAAATCTGAAGTCCAGCAAGAAGAACTTTCGGAAATCATCGATGCGTTAGGCTACGTCCCCGAGGTTCCACTCGATAAACATGAATGACGGTCAAACCAACCCGTGATCTTTAGCAATTGCGACGAGCTGTGGGACGGTCGCAGCCTCAAGTTTTTCGCGCGCTTTATCAAGGTAGTGCTGCACTGTCCTCGGGTTGATCCCCGTTAGCATTGCGGTTTCCGGAGCGCTTTTACCCTTTGCCGCCCACATGAGGCACATTGCTTCTCTTGGTGAAAGCAACCGTCTCGGAGCGACAATGGTCGTCGCAGCGATAATCTTCAGGCAGTAATGGATCACCAGCACCGCTCGGATCGCTTGTTGCGCATCCCGCAGTTTTGAAACGTCAGCCGTCGGCGCCGAAGATGCAAACGTCAGCATCATCGTCGACCCGAAACTTCCTTCGACGGGGATCGTCACCCCACTCCGAATTCCGTACTCGATCGCCTGGTCCCGAAAACGCCTGAGTTCGGAGGTTCCACGAGCGGGCCAATCGTCGGCCGTCCAGGAAAACATTTCCATGCGACGCTTGGCTTCAGTAACGACCGGGTCGATGCGGGAGTAATGGCCTTCGAGATAAACACCCTGCCATTCCTCCGGATAGGAGTTGAATGTGCGGATTTCCAACCCCTCAGTCTGCAGATAAGCAAAACGGTCGAAGCCGCATGCGTGCGCAAATGTTTTCAAAGCACTTTTGATCATACGTTCATCATGCGCGGCTTCTGTCATATCGATGAGAGAGCGAAGGTCACCGTCCACTAACTTTTCTCCTTTTTTCGACGGTGCAAGCCTCCCACTCGTCGCGCCGTTCTGACGCCGCGAGGTACCGGTTGCCACCGTTCGGCTAGCCGGAACCACATGGGACATTGGACGATACGGCAGTTGCTTCTACGCGAAGCAGATCCACGTTCGTTGCATCGCTTAGGTCTATTGACCTCTGCCGGGTATTCAACTCTTTCTGATCTAAAGACGATGATTTTTATAGAGATTTTTAGTCACACCTGCGTCCCGCGCGGAATGTACTTGCGACGTTCAGCGACAAGCGAAAATCTGAGCGTCCGTTAGCTGTTTAGCGGCCGCTATAGACAGAATGAAAAATAACATCCTGATCGACCAACACATTGAACTTGTAGCCCGGCCGGATGCGAATCGTCGGCTGAACGTTCAGATTCTTCGAGATCGTCTCTTCTGCTACGCGGCCAAATGACGCGGCAAAATTCCGTCTTGCTGCATCCGAAGCCGTGTCCTGCGTCGCGAGCGTCGAACTCTCAGGCATCGACATATCGGTATCCGCCCCGATGATTGCCACCAGGGCTGCAGAACCGAATGTTCTCCAGAGATGCCGGTCGACCTTGTCCTGGAAGCCGCCATAACCTTCAGCGTCAGTGCCCGCCATACCACCGATCTGCAGGGTAGACCCGTTCGGAAAAATGAGGTCCGTCCAGACGACGAGTACCCGTTCCTGGCCGAAAGACACCTTGGAATCGTAGCGACCGAAGAGCTTTGCGCCTTGCGGGATGAGAAGGCGATAACCGGTTGCGCTGTCGTAGACATTTTGGCTGATCTGAGCGGTAATGCGCCCCGGCAGGTCGGAATTGAGGCCGGTGATCAATGTCGCCGGGATGACTGAACCGCGCTTCAATTCGTTGGGTGACATCTGCGGCACGACCTGGTTCGGCAGGTAGCCGAGATCCTTGATGTCCTGATTAAAGAAGTCCTCCTTCGACGTCTGCCCGTTCTGATCGACGTTCTGCTCCATCAAGCCTGATTTCATGGCCGCGCCATAAAGGTCTGAGGCGCTGCTCGTCACGGCATTTGTCGGCTGGCGGACGGTGTCATTGGTGGAGATTGCAGCCTTCTCGACATCGGAGATGTCTACCTTTAGCGGCGAATCGAGCGCCGTGGAACGGGCCTGGAGACGCGCCATCCGTTGCCGCTGGGCTTCGCGCATATATTGTTCATCCTGCTCTCGCTTCAGGCGTGCCTTCCACTCCTCTTCGGATTCGAGCCTTTGTCGGCGATCTTGTCGATCTGTTGGTTGGCGCTCGAAGACCGGTTCCTGCTTTTCCTTTTTCTCCGCGACGACTGGCGTCGGTTGAAACACCTCCTGCTCTGGGTCACCGATAATGCCGTCGGTGACACCCCGCTTAAGCTGATCGCCGAAACTGGTCGCAGGGCTGTTGGAAGCACCCTCGATGTCGCCATGATTGAAGGAAAGCCCGCGCAGTGACAGACCAATCACGACCACGCCGACGAACAGCACGATGACGATGATGGCGACGATGATCGGCAGGCGGTTGAGCCGGCGCATGCCATTCTGATCGTCGGCCTGGGCTGACGCGCCAAGTTGGAGCGACTGGACCATATTGCTCTCCGTCAGTTACGCTGCATGATCGAAAGCGGACTAGCCGGCGTGGCGCCTGCCGCCGTTGGTGTATAAGCACGTCCGAGAGCGATCGAAGGCGTCGAAACCCGCGCGAGCAGCTGCCCGTCGATTCCCTCAATTGCATAGGCAAGCTCGACCGGCTTGATGTCTTTGGCGACTTTGCCGTCCCTGACGACCGTATAACCCCGCCCCTTCAGGGCCGCCTCGAGGGCGGATGCGAACTCCGATGCGTCCGTCTCCATTTTGATCGTGGTCGTAGCACCGGCCGGGCCGATCTGTTCGGCCAGACGACTTGCCATGTCGCCGGCGATGGCGCTTGCAGCCGGTCCGGTGACGGCCACAGGTGTGGAACTGGTGGTCAGTGCGTCGTCCGCCGTTTGGCAACCGGAGAGCAGCGCGCCCACGACGAAATATGCGAGAAGCTTGCGCATGGTTCAGCCTCCTCGCCGGATCGTGATCTTCTGTTGCCGCCAACCGACACCGGAAACGAGGATCGCCTTGTCGATCGCATAGTCGACGGTCATCATGTCGTTCTTCATCCGGTAATTGACGATGCGATTTTGACCGCCGGAGATGACGAAGAGCACAGGCGCATCCTGGCCGGAAATCGACTTCGGGAACTGGATGTAGGTCTTCACCCCGTCCGAATAGACCCGTTTCGGCCTCCACGAGGCGCCCCCGCTAATGGAGTAGGAGAAGTTCAGCTTGTCCGGCGCGGTGCCCGGAATGCCGCCGGTTTCGAGACGGGCATTGATGTCGGCGAGCTTGGTCGACACGTCTTCCGGATATTCGAACCCAACACGCGCCATGTACTGGCTGGGATGGGACTTGAGCTGGATATGATAGGTTCGCCGCGATGTCGTGACGATCATCGAGGTATCGAGCCCGGGTTCGGAGGGTTTGACGATCAGATGGATGGCCTGTCCGCCTGTGGCCCCAGAAGTGGCCGGCTCTACCTTCCAGCGCACGGTGTCGCCGACGAGGACGTCGCGAACGATCTCGCCACCCTGAAGTTCGATGTCGCAGACCTGGAGAGGAGAGCAGACGACGGACGGCTGGGTCTCGCCGAACAGAAAGATAACCTTTCCGTCCGGACCTGTCGTGACCAGCCCCGGTGTGCCGCGCCATTTCCTGGAAAGATTTGTTCCTTTTACTTCATTGCTCGTCATGCTCTGCGCATGTGCGCCCGCCGCAAGGACAAGCCCGGCCATGCAGCCGGCGGCTGCCAACAGTAGTCGTGTTGTGTACATTGAGAATCCCCTGCCCTTAAAGCTGTGCCGTCCAATCGAAATCCCGGACATAAAGGCCGATTGGATTGAGGCGGATTGTCGCCTCATCCTGTGGCGCGGTGATCGTCACAGTCGCGATTCCGCGAAACCGCCTCGTGCCGGTTTCCTTGCCCTTGCGGTCCCGCTCATATTCCGTCCAGTCGATCTGATAGGTCTGGTTCGAAAGCGCGACGATGTTGTTGACCTCGATAGCAACTGTCGAAGCCTTCGCCTTCTCAAACGGAGAATTGCCTCGGAACCAGGCGTTGACCTTCTCCGTCGACGGATCGGACGTGCGCAAAAGCGCATAGGTGCGGTCGATATATTGTTTCTGCACCACTGCGTCCGGCGTGATCGATCGAAAGCTGGTGATGAAGTTGCCGAGCGTGGCGCGCACCACGCGCACATCGGCATACTCGATCTGCTGCGGAAAGCCTGCTGTGACGGCGGTCCCAAGCTTGTCTACCTCGACGATGTAAGGCACGAGCCTTACCTGCGTGCTCAGATACATCGCATAGCTGAAGCCGATCACCGCCATGACCAGCCCAAGGACTCCGACGATGCGCCATGCGGCCGCCGCCTGGACATAGGAGCCATAGCGTTCACTCCATTCCTGGCGAGCGGCAAGATACGGGTTTTCCGGGGCGCGGTTCGCGGCCATTTGTTCTTCCCTTGTTTCGATTATGGTTTGTCGTTGCGTTCGGGAAGAGGTTTCGGTCCGCTGTGACCGCCACGCTGTTCATCGAGCTTCGCGTTGGCCAACCCGAGAATCGACCCCGCATAGGCGCCGGGAGAACCGATCGCTTTTTCCTTCGCGGCTGATCCCGCAGCCTGTGCGCCGGAAGTGAAGCTCGCGCCCATGCCGCGCAGAGCAGCACCAGCGACCGATGAGCCACCAGCGCGTGCCGCTTGTGCCGCCGCAAAACCCGCGCCCGCCGCGCCAGCGGCGAGGAATCCAGCGCCCGCAGCGAAAGACACCGCTTGCCCACCGTGTCGGATTGCCTCCATACCACCAGAGACAGATGCGCCCTGCACAACGCCCTGCATGATGTTCGGGACGTACATCGCGATAATGAAAACGACGACGGCGATTCCAGCGATGGCGAGAGCGGTCTGAAACTGGTCGCCGATATCGGGCTGATTGGCGAGGCCGATCAGCACTTCGGAGCCGATGCGGGAGATCATGACAAGTGCCATGAGCTTCATTCCGACGGAGAAAGCATAGACCAAGTAGCGGACCGCAAAATCCTTGGTGAAGGACGATCCGCCAAGGCCGAGCATGATCATGCCAGCGAGAAGCCCGATATACATTTCGACCATGACCGACACGAAAATCGCGGCGACAAGCGAAAACGCGATAACCGTCACGACCATCGCGAACGCCGCTGAGATTGCCAACGCGTTATCTTCGAAGAGACCGAACTGTACCTTCTCCGACATTTTCGTTGCCACTGTGAGACCGGCGTTGAACACGTCAGCTGGTGACGCCGTCCCTCCCCCTGCGCCGATCTGGAAGAGGCTATCCACGACCGCCTTGGCGAACGTCGGTCCCTGCGCGAGCACGAAGGCAAAGAATCCAACAAACATGATCCGCCGCACAAGTTCAGCGAACCAGCTATCCAACGAGGCGGACTGGATTGCCAGCCAGACGGCGGCAATGCCGATCTCGATCGTTGCGAGGATCCAGAACAGAGATCTGGCCGCATCCATGACGGTGGTTTCCCACCCCTTCGCTGCAGTCGTGATCTGGCTCTGGAGCGACGTCAATACTGACCCTTCCTGCGCAAGGGCCGGCTGGGCCGCGACCGCCGTAAAGGCGGCAAAGAGCATGGCGGCCCGTAATTGATAAAGTGTCGTCGTTGCGGTCATCCTGTCACCATTCGACTTTCATCTTTTCGCCACCGGATGTCGGGTGGTTGCTCGACGAGCCGAAGAACTTCGCCCTGCGCTCTTGAGCTTCCTGCTTTTCGGAGATCACCATCCAAATGCCGGCGCTGCCCGCAGCCAGAATCGTTGCGATTGCAATCAGGACCGCTTTCGTTCTCACCATTCCACCTTCATCTTCTCGCCGCCTGAGGTGGAAGGAGCCGTCGCACTGAAGAATTTCTCCCGCCGCGCCTGTGCCAGGTCCTTGTCGGTCTGTTCAGTTTGCAGCCAGGTTCCCATCATCGTCATCTGCTGTGAGACGAGGCCGCGAAGCTTCTGCGTCTGCGCGACCTGCTGAGCGGCGATCTCATGCCCAACCTGCAAGGCCTTCATCTGTCCGTCAGCCGATTCAGACATCGAACGCAGCGAGGACATGGTATCTTCCTCGCTATCGAATTGGTCGGCCGTCAGGCTCGCTGCCTTCAGCGAGCTGGCGATGGTATCGCGGTTGGTGTCCGACCAGGACTGGTAGGTCGAAGAGAACGTTGCGTTATCAGGCAAATTTGTCTTCAGGTCAGCGTAACTTTGGAAGCGCTGCTGAAGAACATCGTCGGCATTGCCCATGGAAAATGAAATACTTTGACCCTGCTCGACGATACTGCGCAGCTGGTTGAGATCGTTTTCGACCTGCCCCCAGACATGCTCAGGAAGTTGCGCTGTGTTTTGCAGCATGTTCTCGTAGATTTTCAGCTGATTCTGGATCTGCTCTGCTAGCTGGCCGATCTGGGTCAACTGGTTGTCGACCTGGATGCCGGAACTTTTCATGAGATCCACGAGCTGCGCGTTGTTGGCGAGCTGTGTCCATTCCGTCGCCGCGCCGGTAGCTGAACCGGCTTGTACCGAACCTTGATTGACGACCGTGAGGGCGGCGGCCGCCGCGAGGATAGCGAACCATTTATTCGTACTTGAGTAGCGATGCGGCATCGTAAAGTCCTCTCGTTTCAAGCCAGCGGATCGGCCAGTCGTGGCCATGTTCGGATTTCAGGGCGCGGATTCGTTTGAGATCCTCTTTGCCCGCCGCGCCGACAAAGCTCAGGGCGACTGGCCCAAGCGACATGTCGAAGAGCCGCCGGCCTTCCGGCGTGGCGACGTAGTATTCGCGCTTCGGCATGGCGGTGGCGACGATCTCGATCTGTCGCTCGTTGAAGCCGATGCGCTCGTAGAATTCTCGCGTCCCCGACTCGCGAGCGGCGCCGTTTGGGAGGCATATCTTTGTCGGGCAGGATTCCTTCAGCACGTCGATGATTCCGGACCGCTCGGCATCGGATATCGATTGGGTCGCAAGAACGACGGCGCAATTCGCCTTCCGGAGCACCTTGAGCCACTCGCGGATCTTGTCGCGGAATACAGGGTGGCCGAGCATCAGCCACGCCTCGTCGAGCACGATCAGGCTCGGCGACCCGTCCAAACGCTTTTCGATCCGGCGGAACAAGTAGGTCAGCACGGGCACGAGATTGCGCTCACCCATATTCATCAGCTGCTCGATCTCAAAAGTCTGGAATGCGCCGAGTGTGAGGCCATCCTCTTCCGCATCGAGCAGCTGGCCCATGGGGCCGTCGACGGTGTAGTTGTGCAACGCGTCCTTGATCTCGCGCAGCTGAACGCCGCTGACGAAATCCGATAGCGAGCGACCGGATGCACTCGCCATGAGGCCGATCTGCCGAGAAATGGCGTTGCGATGATCTGGGGTGATAGTAACGCCTTGCAGGCCGACCAACATCTCGATCCATTCTGTCGCCCAGGCGCGGTCGGCATCAGTCCGGAGTTCGGATAATGGGCAAAAAGCCAAGTTCCTCCCCTCTTCCGCATTGTCGCCACCGATTTCATAGTGATCGCCAACGGCGGCGAGCGTTAGCGGCAGCAGCGAGCTGCCTTTGTCAAAGGCGAAGATCTGCGCATTCTCGTACCGGCGAAACTGCGCAGCGATCAGAGCCAGAAGAGTCGACTTGCCCGAGCCGGTCGGACCGAAGATCAGTGTGTGGCCAACATCATCGACATGCAGGTTCAGACGGAACGCAGTCGATCCGCTCGCAACCTGCATCAAAGGCGGGGAGTTCGGCGGGTAAAACGGGCATGGGGAGATCGGGCTTCCGGACCAGACCGAGTTCAGCGGGATCAAGTCGGCAAGATTGCTGGTGTTGATCAGCGGCTCACGGATGTTGCAATACCAGTTGCCGGGAAGACTACCGAGATAGGCGTCGGTGGCGTTCAGCGTTTCAATCCGTGCGCCGAAACCTTCCGCCTGGATCAGTCGCCGGATCGCTTCGGCCTTCTCCTGCAGTGCTTCGCGATTAATGTCGAACAACACGACGACGGGCGTGTAATAGCCATAGGCAACAAGCTTCGATGAGGCCTGTGCGATTGCATCCTCGGTTTCAGCAACCATTGTCATAGCGTCTTGATCGACCGAGCGGCTTTGTGTCTGGAAGATCTGGTCGAAGAACGGCCGCACCTTCTGCTGCCATTTCTTGCGCGTGCGTTCGAGCTTTTGCCGGGCCTCCTCGGCATCAAGGAAAATGAAGCGCGATGACCACCGATAGGTGAGCGGCATCAGGTCAAGGCTGTTCAGAATCCCCGGCCAGCTTTCGGCCGGCAGACCATCGATCGCAACGAGGCCGAGGAAACGGTTTTCGACCTTCGGCGTCAGTCCGTGCTCAAGCTCGGCGGTGGCGATCCAGTCGAGATACATGGGAACATCGGGAAGCCGGATTGGATGGCTTTCGCCAGTGATGCAGAATCGGGCGAACTGAAGGAGCTCGTCGTAGCGAGCAACCCTCTCCCCTCCCCTCTCGATCGTTTCGCGGGTTTCCATTCGCCGGATCGAAAGGGTGTTGGCTAAATACTGCTCAAGCTCTCGTACTGCGCTCTTAAACACGAAGAGCACCGTGTCTGCGTAAGACTTTTTCCGGCTCTCTTCATCGGAATAGATATATTTGCTGAGAGAGGTCCTCTTGGACTCGAGTGGCCGATAGGTCAGGATCAGTGCATGCTTGCTCTCGAAATGTCCCTGCTCACGTGCGAAATGTGCGCGCCGCTCGGCGTCGATCGCGCGGGTCACCGGGTCGGGAAAGTGACAACGGTCTTCCGATGGATAGTCGACCGTGGGAATGCGGATGGCCTCGACCTGAATCATCCAGCCGCTTCCAAGCCGCGACAGGACGGCATTGATCTGCCTGGACAGTTCGTTGCGCTCCAGATCGGTCGCGCTTTCGGAATCTGGTCCCGCGAAGTACCATCCGGCCATCAGGCTCCCGTCCTTTAAGAGGAGGACGCCGTTGTCGACGAGGCCGGCATAAGGAACGAGATCGGCAAAGGAGGGGCCGGTCACCCGGAAGCGCTTGAGAGCTACCATGGCCTCCTCCTCAATACCGTCGCCAGGGCGAAGTGGTCGCCTTGTAGGCGGGCTTGAAGGAAATGTGCCTGATATAGACTTGCCGCATGAGCGGGTCGGACTTCGCCATCATCCTCAGCGCGCCAACGATCATGACCCAGACGGCAATTCCGAAGAGCGCCGAATAAACTGTCAGCACGACGAAGATCAGGATCACGGCTGCAAGGCCGGTGATCAGCACCAGTTCCCGGTCGGCACCCATCAGCAGATTTGGGCGAGACAGCGCTCGATGAATGCGGTTACGCCGCAGGCCGGACAGGGACTCAGCCATTATCTCCCTCCCCTCCTCTGCCCGGACCAGTTGATGTCACCGGCTCGTCGGATAGCCCGATCGACGCACCGGTTGCGCCGAAAAGGCCGACGATGTTGGTGGCGCCGAGAAGGATACCGGCGACGAGGACGACGTAGACAAGGCGCCGCGCAAAATCGTTCAGTTCCCCGCCGAAGATGAGCATGCCGCCGGCGATCGCCACGGCTGCAAGCGCGATCGCACCCGCAACTGGGCCGGTGATCGACTCCTGGATCTGCTGCAAAGGACCTTCCCATGGTAGGCCGCCGCCGGAACTGGCGAGCGCCGGCGCGACAGAGGCAAGAACGATGGGTGCCGCCAGGAGCATGATGGCGATGAATGGCTTGTTACGCGACATGGCGAGCCTCCTGTTCTTCGGCGACTTGATCGGACTCGACCTGATACCGTCCGTTGATGAACCGCTCGACTTGGATGATGTCGCGAACAATCCGCCCGCGCGGGGTCCGCTCGATCGAGATGATCAGGTCGACCGCTTCGCCGATTACCTCGTGCATTGGCTGCTGGCTTGCCTCAGCGGTCAGCTGTTCGAGACGGCGAAGCGCCGACATGGCGGTATTCGAATGAATGGTCGCTACGCCCCCTGGATGGCCGGTGTTCCAAGCTTTGAGCAGCGTCAGAGCGGCGCCGTCGCGGACCTCGCCCACGACGATCCTGTCGGGACGCAGGCGCATCGTGCTTTTGAGTAGCCGCCCCATGTCGATCGTATCGCTGGTATGGAGGAGAACGGCGTTCTCGGCTGCGCACTGGATTTCGGCGGTGTCTTCGAGAATGACGAGGCGATCGTCTGGGGCGGATTTGACGATCTCTCGGATCACAGCGTTCGCAAGCGTCGTCTTGCCCGAGCCCGTTCCCCCGGAAATGATGATGTTCAGCCTCGTGGAAATGGCACTGCGGATCGTTGCGGCTTGGTATTCTGTCATCACGCCGGCGCAAATATAGTCTTCGAGCGGAATGAGGCGTGATGCCCGGCGACGAATCGCGAAGGCAGGCTTGGTGACAACGGGGGGCAACAGTCCCTCAAAGCGATGGCCACCGATTGGCAGCTCGCCGGAGATGATGGGCTGTTCCGTGTCGACCTCTGACTGCAGCGCGTGCGCCACTGTACCAATGACCATCTCGGCGGCAGCGGATGACATCTCGCCGGCGGGCGCAACGCCGTGACCTAACCGTTCGATGAACAGCTTTCCGTCTGGATTGAGCATAATCTCGACGACATTCACGTCATCCAGGGCAACACAAAGCTGATCGCCGAGCGCATCCTGAAGTTTGCGGACGAGCCGAGGGTGAGAGCGAAGCTGGTTCACGTATTTCTCCTTAGGCTGCCAGGCTGACAGGGGGCGAGTTCAGAACGGTAGTTGGAGGGGCGAAGCCTGAGGAACGTATCTGCGTCGGCGGACAGCGTGCCTGCTACGGCCATCGTCACGCCGATCTTCTTGGGTTCGCCTAAACGATGCAGCTGCCACCCAACGCGAGCGAGGATCCGCTCAAACCGAAGATCGGTCACCGTAACAATCTCAGTGTACGCATTCGCCATGCACCATTCGATGATGCCAGCGAACATGGTGAGCGTCGCTTCATGGACCGAGCCGTCCGCCCTCCCCTCCGTGAGAGCCGTATCGACGCAGAACCGGGAACTCTCGATCATCGCGGCATGACCGTTGAGCTGACCGTCGGGGAGAAGCGAGGGGAAAACATCGGCCACCATCGTCGGACCAAGCGCCGGAAGAAGTCTCGCGCACCCAGCCAATTGGCCGGTCTCGGCGATGGCGAGAACATAGGTCGGTCGAAGCGCGTCAAAGCCATCGGACTCGTACCCCGCCGTTACGTCCACCTCCCAACCGAGGCGGTCGGAAAAAACCCGCGCACGTAGCTGGTAGTGGAGGTGAAGGAGGTGAGCCTCTTGAATCGTCCGGGGTGCTGAAAACGCGAGAACCTGCATGAACTTTCTCCGTCGTTGTTGGTGGCGGCGAAATCAGCACAGAATTGAATCGAGAGGCAGTTGTAGGATCCTACAAGTCGCACTCACGCGAGTCGGCAAGGAAAAGCGATAAGGGGTGATCGAGGGGGCCTTGCGCAGCCACATAAACGCGGGGCGCATTGTAGGATTCACAGTAAAACGGACCATGAACGCGGCGGGCCATCCCCCTAGCTAAATCCGTGAAAACGCAAGGAAAAGAAGCTATGGGTGTGCAACCCGTCGATTTTGCCTTAACCCTTTGTTAACCTTAATTCTCTTGCGGCTATCTGAGAATCGGGAGATAGTTGCGAAAATTATGGCTATGGGGCCATTTTTTCGAAAGTTTAGCCTCCCGGGAAATAGTTTGCAAAATGAGCCATCAGCAGCCTAATCGTTTTGATATCGAGATTGCCCAGCAAGGGGCAAAGATCTCAAACGCGTTGCATATGCTGCGCAGACAACAGTATCCGCCAGATGCTCGCAAGGGACTGCGCAAGTTCCAATTGGGAGAGGTCGCTGACTTCATCGGGGTCACCCAAAGCCATCTTCGACAGATTCATTCGGAAGGTAAGGGTCCCGAGATAGAATCGGTCAGTGGGCGGCGCTACTACACGGCTGACCAGATGCTCGAGCTTCGTGATTATCTGGAGGCCAATAAAAAATCTGATAAGAGATACTACGTTCCCCGTCGTCGTGAAGGCGAGCCGATGCAGGTCGTATCGGTCGTGAATTTCAAGGGCGGGAGCGGGAAGACGACGACCGCCGCGCACCTTGCTCAATATCTCGCTCTCACCGGCCATCGCGTACTGGCGGTCGACCTGGATCCGCAGGCATCGCTGACTTCCCTGTTTGGAATCCAACCTGAACTCGATGATACGGCCTCCCTTTACGAGGCGCTTCGTTTCGATGATGAACGGAGGTCGATCGCGGAAGTCATCCAGCCAACGAACATTCCTGGCCTGGACGTGGTTCCTGCAAATCTGGTCCTGCAGGAGTATGAGTATGATGTTCCCCTGGCAATCTCCTCCAAGAAGGGTGAGGACGGCCGACTGTTCTATATGCGCATTTTCAACGCGCTGAAGCAGGTGGACGACAGGTACGATATCGTGGTCATCGATTGCCCACCACAACTGGGATACCTGACGATAACGGCGCTCATGGCCTCGACAGGCATTCTGATTACGATCCATCCTCAGATGCTGGACATCATGTCGATGAGCCAATTTCTGATGATGTTAGGCGGAATTATGGGCCCCGTCGCAGAGGCTGGCGCTGAAATGCGTGTTGAGTGGTTCCGCTATCTTGTAACTCGCTTCGAGCCGACGGACATTCCACAGGCACAGATGGTCGGATTCATGCAATCCATGTTCGCCCAGCAGATGTTGCGAAACCACGTCCTGAAATCGACGGCAATTTCCGATGCTTCAATAAAGAAGCAGACCTTATACGAGGTAGAGCGGGGTGATTTCGTCCGGTCTACCTATGACCGGGCGATGGAAAGCCTGAACGCAGCCAACGGCGAAATCATGGAACTAATCCACGGCGCATGGGGGCGGAAATGACGTATTTGTCAGCCGTTTTTTCGCGGGGATTTATGAGGCATATCAATTTCTTGGCGACGTTGAAAGCGAGTTTGGAGGCCGGCTATGGCGCGTGAAAATCCTTTTGCGAAGCTGGACATGGCTTCCATCGCTTCTAACCAGACACCGACAAAGCCTGGGTACGGCATGACGGGGGCAGCAAAGACTGTCGTTCGCTCCATCGAGGACTTGGCCGAGAACACCAAGAAGCTGATGGAAGGCGAGGTGATCGTGGATCTGGATCCGCGGTTGATTGACGTTTCGTTTGTCGCCGATCGCCTTTCCGACGATGGCGACGAGTACCAGGAGCTAAAGCAGGCGATCAAGACATCCGGCCAGACAACGCCCATTCTGGTTCGACCCAGTCAGGCAGATAGCCAGCGGTTCATGGTGGTCTTTGGTCACCGCCGTCTGAAAGTCGCCAACGAACTTGGCATTCCGGTCAAGGCAGTCGTCAAGAAACTGGACGACATCACGTCAGCAATCGCCCAAGGGCAAGAAAATTCCGCCCGCTCGAATCTGTCGTTCATCGAGCGCGCTTACTTCGCACAGAACCTACTCGCGTCCGGAATGACGAAGGATGTGGTTCGGTCGTCGCTCGCGATCGATGAGGCGATGCTCTCAAAGATGCTTGGTGTTGTGGAGGCAGTTCCAGCCTCGGTCCTCAAGGTGCTTGGAGCATCCAAGAAGATCGGACGTGACAAGTGGCTGAGCCTCCGTCAATTGGTTCTCGCCCCTGCCCTCTTGAAGGCAGCTACGGAACATGCAGGAACCGCGGAGTTCGCTGAGCTGACAGAGGACAAGCGGTTCGATGAACTTCATGACTACCTGAAGCGCTACAAGGTCAAATCGGCGGCAAAAAAGCCCAAGTCCACTGTGTCCGGGAAGGTTTGGACGTCGAGCGATACATCACTGGATTTCGTGATGAACGCCAAATCCAAGAAGGTTGCGATCGAGCTTTCGAATGTGGAAGCGAAGCCCTTCAGCGAGTGGCTTTCAGCCCACATGGACCGCCTGTACGACGAGTACCGAGGATCGAAGCAGGAAAACAACGGAGAATAAACCGCAAAAGAAAAAGGCCCCCAAACGGTAAACCGTGGAAGCCTCTCTCGTATCTCTCGCAGGATTGAGAATCGCATTTCCCGGAATCACAGTCAAGAGTCTTGGCACCGATTTGGTGAGCGAATTTCCTTTGCCTGAAGAAAGGTGAAAGAAAAATGCAAACGAGACATGTAACGACGCCCTTTGGGCGGCGGCCGGCGACGCTTGCCTTGGTGAAAGGGCAATTGGCGATCGCGGCTTCAACACCAGGCACGCGTGTCGAAAAGTGGAAAGTATTTCGCGATGTGTGCGAAGCGAGGGAACGCTTTGGCCTGCAAGACAGAGCGCTTGCCGTTCTCGATGCCCTTTTGACGTTCTACCCTGATCCACAGCTCGATGGCGAGAACGGACTTGTTGTATTTCCATCCAATGCGCAGCTGTCCGTTCGCGCTCACGGGATTACCGAGAGTACACTGCGCCGCCAACTCGGAGCACTCGTCGATGCAGGACTTATCCAGCGTCGTGATAGTCCAAACGGAAAACGTTATGCACACCGCGATCGAGCTGGGGTGATCGAACAGGCTTACGGCTTTGATCTGAGCCCGCTGCTTGCGCGTGCGACCGAGCTTGCCTTGCTGGCTCAGGACGTAGCCGCGGAGCGTATGCGCTTTCGCCGGGCGAAGGAAGCACTCACGATCTGCCGCCGAGATGTCCGCAAGTTGATAACAGCTGCGATTGAGGAAGGCGCTCCCGGCAATTGGGAGCATGTCGAAATGATGTATATTGGAATTCTGGGGCGGCATCCTCGCTATCCGGACAGAAATCAAGTCGAAGCCACACTCGATGAGATGGAGCTCTTGCGTTCTGAGGCACTCAACCTTCTGGAAATGCAATCAGAAACCAAAAATATGCACGGCAATGCCATCCCGAATGACCGCCACATACAGAATTCAAATACCGAATCTATAAATGAACTTGAACCTAGCTCCGAAAAAGAGCAGGGCGAGAGCGTGCCGGAAGAGCCTCAAGCAACGAGTGTGACGCCTGGAGAGACGAAGGCAAAGCTCGAACAGATCAAAGTGTTCCCGCTGGGAATGGTTCTTCGAGCTTGTCCGCAGATTGGAGACTATGGGCCGGGCGGCGGCGTTGCACATTGGCGAGAGCTGATGACTGCGGCCGTGGTGGTCCGCTCCATGTTGGGTGTCAGCCCGTCAGCCTATGAGGAGGCCTGCAATGCGATGGGGCCAGAAAATGCCGCAGTGGCTATGGCGTGCATTCTCGAGCGATCAAACTTCATAAATTCTGCTGGAGGCTATCTTCGCGACCTCACGAAACGCGCGGAACGTGGGGAATTCTCGCTTGGACCGATGCTGATGTCTCTGTTGAAGGCAAACGGTGATACCGTACGTCGCGTGGGATAGACGCAAACCGCCAAATTAGTTATTACGATGCCATCCGGCTATTTTCTCAATCCCGATTGTCAGCCGTTTTTTTTGAAAGATATTCAAGCAAATACAGATAAATAGAGGAAATGAAGCAGGTTAATCCCCCAAGTTGCCTAGAAGGCTGGGGACGAAGTTGGCAGCCTCCCAAAAAGAGTTGCCTAACATTACCAGCACGATCGACTAGAGGTACCCGTCATGTTGTAAAAATGCTGGAGCGAGATTGCGATTGTTAACTGGAAAGCTACATAACCAATTAGGGGAGGGCCTTCACCTTAATGCCCTGGCTACGCGGCAGGCAAAACTGTGTGCGCGGCTAGTGAAGTTCGACGGCCTCCACCTCGTCCAGACGCTATCGGGTCTGTCGACGATCCCCGAAAACCAGGTTGCCACGTACCGGATCGAGGCCTTGATCCATCTCGCCGTCGCTTTCTGCCGGGGAACGCAAATCCCGTCTGATGCCCAGATCCGTGAGTGGCTCAATGATGACCTGCTTCAAGACCCCCTTGGCCTCGGTGAGGATCCTGTCGAAGATGTTTTTGCCACCGTCGTGCCAGCATGGGGAGGCGGCGTCGTCCTGCTCGAAGGCTCTTGGATTGATAACGGGTACTACCTTCAGAACCTCCTGGCTGCCCTGCTCTGTTTGCCCGATGAGGAATGGGCTCAAGCCGCCTATCACCACGTGATGGCCATTCTCCAAATTGCCCGCGGGGTTTCGGAGCGAACCGGTGTCAAACGCTATGGCAAATGTGCGTCCCGCCCTGGAAAAAAAGTCACCGTTTCGCCAGGTACAGCCGAGGCAACGCGGTCAGCCGCGCGGTTCAGCGTCCAGGACCTGGAAAACCTTCGTATTCATGCTTGGCAAATCGCCCCCTTTGTTCTTGCAGACGATGAGCGCGACGTCATTGGGTCAGACGTGCTCGGGCATTCGGTCCTGGAGCGGTACCCATTGCTGAGGCAGGGAAACGACTGGCTCCTCGCCTTGCCGACCGCAATCGGGGCAGCAGCACGCCGCTTTATTCTGGAGTTTGCCCAATCGGAGAACGCGTTGCCGCGCCTCGAGGCCGCGCTCCGTGCTGTCGAGCTTCAGGACGTTCGGACATTTTTCGCATCAAATCTTGGCTTCAGCAATCGGATTTCGGATGACGATCTGGAGCAGCTGAATTCGCGCACCACCCTAATTAGGACGACATTCGGAGATGGCTGCCATGCTGTTATTGTGCACATTGGCGACGATCTTACCGAGACACTGCAAACAGGACTGCTCGGAGTATCCGAGGTGGGCGAAGGAGTGATGGAATCGGTTCGCGACGCTGAAACCGAACTTGCCAGTCGCCCCAACTATCGGCACGGGCTAACTCTTTTCGTCCATGGCGGAGTAGGGCGAGGATCGGCTAGAGATGCTGCATCTTCTCCGGCCAGTTGGCATCACGTCGACTTGTCGCTGAGCGATGGGTTAAGAATGAGCTGGGATGGGGACTTCACCGCGAAGCGGATCTGGAAAATCCTGGAGCAACAGGAGAAGCTTCACTCGCGCGGTTGGCAAATCGAAAACCCTTACGGCTTCATCAATCTCTACGGTTATCTGCAGGAACGCAATTTTGAAGTTGTGCCCGTCGAATTGCCGTTGTCAGGGATAGCGACCCTCGACGGTGGCTACGCCGGTCTGGCGCGTCATCGAATAAGAACGGAGAGCGACTACCATCTCACTATAGGACCGGACGGGCGGTCGCTCATCGAGGTGCAAAGGCGTTCCACGTCCTCGTACTTCAAGGAAGTCAGTCAACTCCCCATTTTCGTTTCGCCGATGGATGCTCTCCAGGACAAATTGCGCGTTGTCGTCGAAACAGAGCAGAGACCGTGGTGGATCGACCAGGAATTCGGACCGTTTGGCAATCGGGCGTTGACCCTGAACATCTGGGACGCGGCACAGAAATGGCTGCTCAGGTTGGCGCCTCTTTTAGAGCATGAGCTGACAACCCTGCCGGCCGGCCCGGTTGCGATGGAATTACTGTTCTCTGATCTTGAAGACCTGTCACAACTGGCCCCGATCGCTGCCGATCAGCTCGCGCGTCCGAATGTGACAGTGTCGAGCGGCGTGATCAGGATCGATTCAAGGATTGCCAGTCTATGTGGTTACATCCACGAGACGAACATTGCGGAGCGTTATCTCATCGCAGCGATGGCGCTTGGCGCCAGCCAGCTGGCGGGATTGCCTCGCTCAGTCGATTGGGCGGACGAGCTCGCTGCAATGATTGCTGGCACTAAGGACGCCCGTTTTGCACATGCGATCCCGGCAGGAGACCCCGAGCAGATGATCCAGGCGGCGTTGCCCCTGCCGACGCCGCTCTATCAATCAGACGAAGACCGGGCCTGGTCCGACCTCGGGCTGGCGACGCTAGCTGGCGCAACGGGGCGTGGGATTGTTGAGCAAGGCAATGTCAAATCTCTGCTACATGCTGCGGTGATTCGGCTTTGGGATAGAATCCGTGCTCGGCTGGCAACGATTGATCGACGAAGTCTGGTCGTGAAAGCGGTTGTTAACCATGAGGCTATCGATCGGGATAGAGCCGAGTGGGGCCAGACCGCTGCAGCGCTTCTTGCCCTGCACAAGGATCAGGGAGATGTCCTGTCGACACACAATGAGCAGGAGGGCAAGCGGGCTTCGGCCGGAGTGGCCAGCCGAGCGATGGCGGAAATGGCGTTGTGTACCTGCCCGACCGAAGGCGGCATTTCCTGCACGGAGATCGACTTCGACCAACTGCTTGCGGAAGTCTGCACACTGATAGACTGTGCGACGCAAAGCGATGCCTACTACTACGGTTTGGCAACAGGTCCTCTTAGGATCACACCGAGTGGATGCTTCCTCTTTGATAAGGGTTTCTACGATCAGCTGCATAAGCCCTATACTCACGCGCACGGTGACCGCGCCTTTCGCGATGCGGCCGCAGGCTACGCGGATTCATTTGACAAATCCGAGCCTGACGCGCGGAGCCCCACGGCTCCGGTGCTCGATCCCGACCTCATCGCGGGGGTGCGCGCTGAGTTCGGCATGGGGCTAGCGGAGCTCATCGAGCTGTCGCACAGCGTGGCGGAAATGGCACTCGGAAATGGTGATATCCTGGTCTCGATGACCAGAACCGAATTTCGTGGACTGCTGGCTGATCTCGGCACCGATGTCGACGTTGATCGCGCCTACGTATCTCTCACCTTAAGGCCGAGGCCCCAGTGGGACGAGTTAAAGCCGGAAGGCGCCCGTCCGCGGGATTGGGAGCCTTGGAGAATGAACAGGAAGCTGTCGCTGACGCGACGCCCGTTTGTTCAGTTGAGCGATGGCGAGGACCCCGAAATCCTGATTTCTTCGGTACTCCTGTTACGAGTCGTTCGGCGCTACTTCGAGGTTATCGAAGGCAGGTTAGGAGCCGAATTATTCGATACCAAAGAGATCGGAAAATGGATCGGCAAAGTCGTCGATCAGCGCGGGCATGCCTTCAATCATTCCGTTGCGGCGCGATTGACGGAGCTTGGCCTGACGGCACTGCCCGATCAGCTGATGACACAGTTCCACGGAAAGAAGGAACTTGGAGATGTAGACGTGCTCGCCTGGAACAAGGAGGGTGATGTCTGGATCATTGAGTGCAAACGGCTGCTGCTCGATCGAACGGTTGGTGAAGTTGGTGAACGTCTTGCTGATTACACGACGACGGGAATGCGAAACGGCAAGCGGACGCCAATCCAGAAGCATCTCGATCGCATCAGCTTTTTCAAGAATGATCCAGGCGTTTTGACCAAACTGACAGGCATTGCCCCGGCGAAAATTCGCCTCCGGTCTGCGCTCGTGACGAGCGGCATCGTTCCTATGCAATTTGCAAAAGCAATGTCCCAGCTCGTCAATATCGCGACGGACTATAGAAGTATGGGAGCCGCGGGGTTCACGCCTAGTGGATGCGCGGAGCTACCATAGCGCCCTAAAGCATTTGCGCTGCCCGGCCGTTGCGTCGGGCTGCGCTAAATTCATTTAGACCGAAGCCGCGAAGCATATTTGCATTCTTACAGAATGCGACCTGCGGCTGACTGTGCAGGCGAGTTTTCGATGAGCGAATTCGAGTAGCGGTGCTGCGTGATCCTGTCAACTCCATCGATCTTACAATCAATCGGCATATGCCTGGCTAGGCTTTCGGCCACGTCAGTCAGGGCAGAAAGCGCAGCCGCAGGCAATACATAGGGGCGTGTCATTCCCAATCCCTCTTAGCTCTCTTCGAAGACCGTTGGAAGCAGGCACAACGCGTTTGGTGGAATGATGTCATGTGTCTGGAGTGGAGTTTTGCTATCGCGGAGAGGCCTACTCCGCGAGAACGTGCCCGTTAACCTGATATCCGTGGCGAGGTTTCTGCGCTCAACCCTGAAAACTACGAAGCGCTTTTGCTCGTCGTCGTATTCATTGTATGGCCTCGCAGCGACCAAAGCGTCCTCAATATGAAAATTCTCCTCCCGCATAAGCGGGACGGATCCCTCATTGAGTTTCAGGATGGCCATGTCGATACCACGTCGCATCACCTTGCCTTTGTCCCGCTCGCAGACGGCAAAGAACAAAGGCTGGCACTGCGGAAGTGCGAGCGACCGAGTGTATATTGGTTCATCCTTGTTCCTCGGAAACCGAGCGATTTCAGTGTTGAGATCAATGAAATCCATTATGTCGTTGTCTCGGTCGGTGTCGTCGAGATACAATGGCTCTGGTTCGAGCTCTATCCGGTATTGGGCATCCAGATATTCGCATCGATGACGATGCGCCTGTTTGCCGGTGATGACCAAAGCAGAGTCGTGGCGAACCACCGGCGAATTCGCTGTCCTCTCTGCAGAAAGCCAATTGAAAGAACCGTCGATGAAGATCTTGTCGTCTACAACGAGCGATTTATTGTGAACGTTCCGAAGCTGATGGATTGATATCCCAAGGGAGCGGAGCGTCCGCACGCTCCGCTCAAATCGCTTCTTCAAGGTGACTTTGCTGCCCTGGGTGAGGGTCTGCCGCTTATTTTTACTCAAACCTGGCTCTTCCCGGTTTGACGCGTAGTCGGTGTAAATATGTATTGATATCCGATGCGCCTCCTTTGCCAAACGCTCGGTGATCGTCCGCACGGCTTTGTCCGTTATCCAAGGCGAAGAGATGATTAATTCATGATCCGTCTTCTTGAGGCAGAACTCCAAGAGCTCACAAAGACGTTTAGTGCCCGCTACGAACATGCTTGAACATTCGCAATGACATATCTGGAGTTCTTGGTCACACGTGGTGCATAAGAATTTTTTGTCGGTCATACTCTACCTGGCTCTTGCCAACTTCTCATGTAACAAAGAACGCTTTCAAGGCGTTTATGAGATTGCTCGTTATAGCATTCGGACGCCTAGGCCGTTGCCGTGGGTGACGTCGGTTAGCAACTCAAGGCCCGCTGCACCAATCGCTAGCGTGAAAATTCGCTCTTAATCGCAGTACTCTTGTACCCGACCTTGCTCAAGACGGCCCTCTGTCGAGTTCGGTCAGAGAAGTTTCGCGGCCCGGCCGCTCCTCCTTGTTGCATTGTTATAATAGCTAGACGCCTGCTGCACGGAGCGATGGCGCGACTGCTCCATAGCCTCGGGGAGGGGAATGCCGCGATTGGCCGCTTCTGTCAGATATCCCGACCGCAATCCATGCGCGGAAAACTCCCCAGCATCCAACCCAGCCATCTCGGCCCGCTGCTTGATGATCGCATTGACCGACTGCGGATCGATGGCCCGCCGCGAAACCGTCCCCCAGCGACCGATGCCCCGAAACACACTGCCATTGTCGATCTTCGCAGCCTGCAGCCAGGCGATGAGCGCCTCTACCGGCCGACCGGTCAGATAGACCACATCGTCTTGCTCGCCTGAGCTGGTCTTGGTGCGGCCGAGATGGATGGCGAGAGAGGGGAGGGGAGGCCCGTCCGGCACCTCGATCGGCGGCTCGACGGTCAGTTGTTCGCATCGCAGCCCGGCGATCTCGCTGCGCCGGCGGCCGCCGGAGGCGAAGGCAACCATCAGGATCGTCCGATCACGCAGATCGCGCAAACCATCGGTGGCGCAGGTCGCCAGCAGCTTTGCCAGCACGTCACCGGTGACCGCCTTGGCGCTCTTGCGACGACGTTGTCTTGGCGCGGCGCGCACGGCGAGGCGGATGGCCGACTTGAGGGCAGGGGAGGCGAAGGCGCCGTCAAAACCGCGCCATCTGGTCAGCGTCGACCAATTCGCCAGTCGCCGGCGCACCGTCGCCGGCGCGTGCGGTCCGACGGTTTTGAGAAATCCCTGGCGCCGAAGGTTTTCGTCGACTTTTGTCGGCATGCCGTGATCGGGATCGGCAGCACGCTTTTCCGGATCCCACAAATGATGGGCGACGAATTTTAACAGCAGCGCCTCGGGCGCCGGCCAAGGCAGCGATTGTCCGGTCGCCGCCAATCCCCAGGCTTCAAGATAGGTGAGGTCCGAGGTTAGCGCGCGTAGCGTGTTGTCGCCCATGCCCTGGTTGACGAGGTGGCGCAGCGTCTCGATGTCCTGGTCGGTCAAAAGCTCGGCGAGCTCGTCGCGGCGCTCGATCGGCAGCACGGCGGCAATGGTGTCGAGCTCTTCGGCGCGCCGCTCGGCGGCGGTCAGTGATGTCTTGGGTTTGGGCACGGGCGCTCCAAATGGCGGGTTTCGGCGGCCGTCTCGGCCCTGCTTTGCTGCGATCCTTGCTGATTTGCGCCGCCAAATCAATCTACCATCGATAACCAGTACATATCGGTGGTTAGACACTCAACCCCCCAATCATACCATGTGAGGAACTGTAGTTATCATATAGAGTTCCTTTAGCAAATCGTTTACCATAAAAACAATGACTTACGATCTCGCAAAAATCAGCATGACAGCCCTTTTGGAGCCGGCATTCCGCGCCGGCATCGCTCTCACGCGTCTGGACGAGCGCATCGCCCGCTCCCCGGTCGGGCAGGGCTTTACCGAGCGCTCCCACTTCACCGACGCCTGTGCCTCGCTGTGGATCGACGGCGAACTGGTCCATCTCGAAGACCTGGTGCTGCACGACGCCACCCGCGATATCCGCACCCCGACCCACGAACTCACCATCGCTCGCGACGTTTTGCGGACCCGCCGGCGCATTGCCGCGCAGTCGCCGGATTGGGCGTTATCGACCGAGGGTATCCGAAATTTGCGACAGACGTCGGACATCAATCCGGTCGGCGCTGAGGCGGGGCAGCCAAGCGGCGTCATTCGGCCCGCGGTCGCCATCGATCCGGAAGGGGAGGGGGATGGTGATGACGCAGAGAACCTATCCGGCGTGGACTATGCCGCCATCGATGCGATCCTCGCGCGCTCTGATGCCGCGATCGAACGAGCCAGCAAGCCCGGCCGGGCTCCGGCCGATCCGCTGGTCTACGATCTCGACTGGGACGAGGACGCGCGGCTCGAGGAATGGCGCGGCGTGGTGCGACAGGCCGAAGATCTGCCGGCGGTTCTGCAGGCGATCGTGCTCCTCGATGCCTGGAACGAGCTTTCGGTGCTGCAGCATGCCCCTTGGCTCGGCCGGCTATTGGCCGCCTCCATCCTGCGCCAAGCCGGTGTTACCACCGGCGCCCACCTCGCGGCGATCAACCTCGGCCTCAAAACCATTCCCGTTGATCGGCGCCGCCATCGCGATCGCGAGACCCGGCTGCTTGCCATCGCCCATGGGCTTTTGGCGGCCGCCGAGATCGGCATGAAAGAGCATGACCGGCTGGCGTTGGCGCGGCAGATGATGGATAGAAAAGTGGAGGGGCGCCGGACGTCTTCAAAACTTCCAAAACTGGTCGAGCTGGTGATGGCGAAACCCCTGGTCTCGGCCGGGATGGTGGCGAGCACGCTCGAGGTGACGCCGCAGGCGGCGCGGCGGATTGTTTTGGAGCTGGGGTTGCGGGAGATGACGGGGAGGGGGAGGTTTCGGGCGTGGGGAATTCTGTGATCAAGAGTCCGCTGGCGCCCTCAAGCAAGTTAACGCCTCGACAGATTGGCGTTTCACTGGTTCATGTTGAGCGTGAGACAAAGCAAGTAGACAGGGGGCGCCTCCACAGCCATAACGGTGGCGCCCCTTGGTTGCATCTTGACACTTTATAACCCTGATGATTGAGCTGGCGAACGTTAAGGCAGAGGGTACGATGTCCGTCCAAGAGGTAAAGGCTACGCACGAATACCTGCGCAAGGTCGCGAGTACGCGTGAACCGGTAAGAGCGCTCTCGGAGTTCGTGTGGAATGCCCTGGACGCGGACTCGACTGTGGTCGCCGTTGATTTTGTCCGAAACGGATTGGGCGGTATTGAACGCATTGAGATCAGTGACAATGGGACGGGCATAACAAAGGTCCGAGCGGATAGAGACTTCACCAATATCGGCGATTCGTGGAAGCTTTCGCTCAACCGGACCGCCGGTGAGAAGCGCGCTATCCATGGCAAGGAGGGGCGTGGTCGTCTGCGATTCTTCTCCTTGGCCAGATGGGCGACCTGGAAAACAGTCTATGCGGAAAAAGAGAAGAAGCTCGGGCTCGAAATCAAGATTGACGGTGATCGTCTGAATCATGCGGATGTGCCTGAGCCGAGCGATGCTGAAAATAATGACACAGGGACAAAGGTTGCGCTCGACGGTCTGAGGGAAACATTCGATTGGATCATTGGCCCGGAGGCTAGGGCGGAATTCGATGCAATTTTCGCTCCCTATTTGCTGCAATATCCCAATGTCCAGATAGTCTACAACGACGCACCGGTCGATCCTTCTGTGACTATCGAGCGATCGGTGGATTTGCCGACGAAGCCGGTCGTATGCCCCGGTGGGACGGTCGTTAGGGATTTGACCCTGAAGGTCATCGAATGGCGCACCAAAAGTGCGTCCCGCAAAATATATTTCGGTGGCAAGAGCGGCATCGTGCTTGGCTCGCAGGCGGCAGGCGTGAACGCGCCGGGCTTTGACTTTTCAGTGTACGCCAGTTCCCCGTTCTTCGAAGAGATCGCCAAAGCGAACCTCCTCGAATTCGACAATCTCAGCGATCCGGCGTTCGCGACCGTCGTTGGCTACATTAAAGATGAGGTCACGGACTATTTCCGGGGTCGTCAGGCGGAGCGCAGCGGCGAGTTGATTGACGAACTCAAGGCAGCCGGCGTGTATCCGTATGAGGGTGATCCCCGTGATGATATCGAACGGCGGGAGCGCCAGGTTTTCGACATCGCGACGCACGCGGTTTCTTCCTACTCACGCGATTTCAAAAACGCTGAGAACTCCCTTAAGAAAATTACGCTTGGCCTTCTTCGCGAGGCGTTGCAGCATAATCCTGAATCGATCTCTCGAATCCTCAAGGCGGTCTTCAACCTCCCGAAGAACCGGCAGGATGAGTTCTCGACGCTCCTGGATAAGACAGAGCTCGCGAACATTATCGCGGCATCTAACCTCATCGCTGATCGAGTTGTTGCTCTGAAAATCCTTAAGGAGATCGTTTTCGATCCGTCGTCGCGGCGCTCAACCAAAGAGCGCGGCGAATTAGACGTTGTCATCCGAGACCATACCTGGATTTTTGGCGAGGACTTCCACATCACGATGCCAGAGGCCGGTCTGACGAAGGTCATGCATCGGGTAGCCGATGATCTATCGGTGTCACGGTCGAAGAAGTCCACACTCAAGAAGCCTGACGGCAAGATTGGTCGGATCGATCAATTCCTTGGGCGCGTGGTTCCGCACCCCAATCCGGCCCATCGCGAATATCTCGTCGTCGAATTAAAGAAGCCCGCTCTTGTCGTCGGCAGGAAGGAGCTTAATCAGCTCGAAGATTACATGGCCTCGCTGACCTCACAGCCGGACTTCAATACCACGTCCACCAACTGGACTTTCTATCTTGTCACTAGCGAGTACGACAATTACGCCAAGGATCGTGCCACGCAGGACGGCTGGCCCATCGGACTGGTGGTCAACAAGCCGAACATTAAGGTTTGGCTGAAAACTTGGGCAGAGATAATCCGAGACAGCGAAAGCCGTCTGCATTTCATCCAGGAAAAGCTGAAGATCGAAGTCGCGGACGACGAAATCGAAGAACGGATCGCACAGCTGAAATCATCATACGTTAAGCAGCCGAAGTCGTGACCTGCCAGACCATTGTTCAACCAGATAGTCAGGACCGTGCTTCCGCAATGGCCACGCCAAGAGAGTGCTCGATTTCTCTTCGTGAGAAACTCCAAGAGACGCAGAATATGCGGGCTTCAATGTCCTGCCCGTCAACCATTTATTTGCACCGGTCCATTAAAAGTGGCTAACGTCCAGACTGGCGACGAAACGAGATATTTTCTCAGTAAAAGAGCATGCGAGGATAATCCATGAGCGTACTGTCAAACGAACAAAAGCTCCAGATTCAACAATCGCGTGAGGCTTCCGCGTCGACCCGGAGGATTGTTTCCTCCGGCCTGGAAGAAATACTTTACGAAGCGATGCCTGTACTTGATCATGGGTTCGTTCGGGTCATCGACTATATGGGCGATGATGCCGCTGTAGTTCAAGCGGCGCGCGTGTCATATGGAAGGGGCACTCGACAAGTCAGCGAAGACCGGGGCCTTATCAACTATCTGTTGCGTCATTGGCATACGACGCCTTTTGAGATGGCTGAAATCAAGCTTCATGTCAAAATGCCGATCTTCGTCGCCCGACAGTGGATTCGCCACAGGATGGCGAATGTCAACGAATACTCTGCACGCTACTCGCTACTAGATCGTGAATTTTACATTCCAGCCCCGGAACAACTGGCCGCACAATCGGTCCAGAATAGGCAGGGTCGTGGGAACGTCGTTGGTCCGGCTGAAGCTGAGCGTATCCTCGAGTTGCTGAAAGAGGATTCGCAGCGGTCTTACGATCACTACCTGGACATGTTGAACCACGACGAAACTGGGAAGCCAATCGACGAGAATAGACAGGGCCTAGCGCGCGAACTGGCGCGCATGAACCTCTCGCTGAATTTCTACACACAATGGTATTGGAAGACTGATCTTCACAATCTCATGAACTTTCTGAGGCTTCGCGCTGACTCGCACGCCCAGTATGAGATCAGGGTCTACGCTGATGTCATCTTGGATGTGCTTAAAAAGTGGGTTCCCCTGACCTATGAAGCTTTTCGCGAACACCGTCTGGACGCGGCGACGTTCTCGGGCGAAGGCGTAAAAACGTTGCGGCGGATGCTGTCTGGAGAGAAAGTCGAGCAGTCTGATACCGCGATGTCGAAACGTGAATGGGATGAATTCATGTCGATCTTGTCAAAACGGTAGTGTTTCCGCCATGGCACCAAGTGCAGAAGCTCGTGATCGCCTTGCTCAAACCGCTATGTACGACAAGGTGGAGTCAGCGCTCAACCTTGTCAACGAGCGAAGGAGTGGTTTGACACTCCCAAACAAATGGGCGTTCGAGGCGCGAGCCGGTGGTTCGGTGAGCGGCGCACAGCTGGCGATCACTTGGTCACGTCGGAATGAACCAGACGCAACACTCTACCTCAACAACGATGTTGAACCTGAGCTTGCTGCAAAAACATTGCTCGACAGAACCTATGGACTGATAGCGGCATCCTTTGCGGATCGCATCATTGGCCGGGACGGCACCCGAGACGTGAGCGCTAGTATGCTTCGTCGCGTGGCCAATCGACTGAACGAGCTCTACACCGGAAGATTCGATGAAATAATCCACGGTCAGTCCCTCCCCCTCGTCTCTATCGACCACCTTGAGCGTGCGGGGCCGAACCCCTTTCTTTATCATCCGAGGACCGGGGAAGTTCTGGCTGATTTTACGGGACTTGTAAGGCAGGCGCTCGACCGTCTTGTACAGAGAAACAGGCTTCGAATTGGAGATGTCGATGTCGGCTTGCTTGCGAGCCTCTTCAGAGAATTGTTCTCAAACACTCATCTCCACGCAAGAACGGATCTAGAGGGCGCGCTTTATCGGCGCTCCGCTCGTGGGATCGTGTTCGCTCTGAGGCCAGTCGATATTCCGCACGACTCCTTTGCAGCCGGATTGCCGGTTCTCAAGGATTACATCGAGAGCATGGAGCGTGAGGCGGCTCGGCCGCGGGTCGAATTCCTCGAAGTTTCAGTTTTCGACAGTGGGCCAGGCCTGGCCGCGCGGACACTTCGCTCCCTGATCCCTGCCGATTTGCCGATAGAGCGCGAATACGAGCTCGTGCAAAAGTGCTTCCTGAAGACTTACACGTCGGTCTCCAATCCCGCGCATGGGTGGGGTCTACCGCGAGTAATGCACGCCCTGAAATCTTCCGGCGGTTTCATGCGGCTCAGAACTGGTCGGCTGTCGCTGTGTAAGTGGTTCCCACCGGGTATAAAAGATCCCCGCGTTACACCTGATGACCTGCAGTTCATGGACATCGGTAGTGGGCCGCCGAAACGTCATGCGCGCGCCGAAGGGGCTGTTTTCACAATCCTCATACCGATTGGGCTCGGCAACTAATGAGCGCCTTTTATCACTTCCATTGGACACGTGAGGAGCACGCCGATTGTCTCGTGCTCATGACAACGCTTGCAGACTTCGTGCAACACGACTTCATGGAGATTGTTGATCAGGACCTCATCAGCGGTAATCCATATCCGGAAGGGCTCATCGTCATTGTGCCTGCGGATGCGGCGCAAGAAATGAAGAGCGCTTTGGCGAGCATGATGGGTTCTGAGGCTCTTTTAAGGCTTCCCAATGACACGGCGATTATCCTTGCAGCGTTTGACGAACGGGGACAAATCGTGGTTTCCGATGTCCTCCAAGGCGAGTTGACGCTTGGGAGCGAGGATTTTGCCGCCATTGTTCGCGCCGGGACGCTCCACCTCGTTACGTCTCGCGAAGCTGTTCTCGAAGCACCCCCTGGGCATCACTTCGTGCACCCGAAGCGAAAGCATTCTCGCGCCTTCTTCCGAACGGCAAATGCGCTGATCCAAGGTGAAGAAATAGGGTTTCTAGCCCTCGTCCTGCTACCCTATCTCGGTGAAGCAGACGAAAAAGTCTGGGTGGATTCTTCGTCGATAGCTGCTCTGGTGTACGCCGCTTATGCATTGAAGGGGCGTCTCACCAAGAAAATCACTTGTATTCAGATACAGAGCTTTCTTTCCTATGAAGGCGTTGACCGCCTCCAAGTCCAAGATCCCTCGAAAGCGCTGGTCCTGATTTCCGCTACCGCAAGCGGCTCCCTTCCCGAGATCGTGGCCGGGAAAACGAGATTGCCGGAAGACCGTATCATCACCCTCTTCTCGACATCAAAACAGCCATACGGAACGGTAGTTTTCGATGCCCGCGAGACAATCCGCGGCCTTGAGCCACTAATGCTCGAGACCTTCAATGCCACCCAATGTCCATGGTGCCGGGATGGGTCGCGATTGATTACCTTCGTTGGAGATCAGTTTCTCGCGGATGCCGCGGTTGTGTTGCCCTACACCATTGTCGAGTCAGCCGCCTCGCCTGCACTCAAAGCGATTATGCAAAAATATCGCGCCCATAACGCATTCAGCCTGCGGCTTCATCGAGAGCGACCTGGCCACGGCCTATTTGTCGACCTCCAGCACACATTGCTTGCTGACGATAACCGAGCTGCCATCCGCAAAATGGTGCAGCGAAACATTCCAGCCTCGACGTCGCACATACTGCCAACGGAAAGCCAGGACAGCGAGGGATTAGCCGAGATTGTGGCGGATGAAATCAGTGCCCTCGGCCTCCCAAGGCCTGAGATCCTCTCAAGCTCGACCGCCGGTGTTGCAACGAGAGAGCGTAAAGGCGTTGTAATCGTCGCGGCCACACTTGGCTCAGGACAGTCTTTTCAAGATGCGTCTCGCGACCTTCGCACGCCCTTTAAAAATCTGCCCCGGACCTATTTTGCCGGCGTCAACAAACATAGCCTGGCAGAGTATCAGGGGACTTTGCTGAAAGATCTCGAGCACAACAACAGGGAACACAAGCATATCTTTTGCGTCGTGGACGCAATGACCCTGCCCCATGAAAATCAATTTTCAGCTTGGGAAAAGGAGCTAAAGTTCTGGAGGAAGGTTGAAGCGGATCTTCCGGAGGGCTACAAGACGAAAAAAGTGGTCAGCTTCATCAAACGCAGAATTCGTGTCCTCTTGCGTGATATCGTAGAGAATGACTTTTTCCTGACCAACACGGCGGAGCTTCCCCTCGAGCTGAGGCCGAGCTTCGCGTTTTGGGACGGCGGCTATGAAACAAACACGATCAAGCAAGGAGATGTCTTCGCGACGATTGCGAGCATTCTGGAAAGCCGCCGTAAGCCGTCGAAAACGAAAAGTTCACCTGATCTTGCACAATCACCATTTCATTTGACGATACTATCGAGCGAGAATTTCACGCGCTTCAATGATGGAATCATTCAGGCATCGCTCCTCCGGGCGGCGTTTCCACATGAGCTGAGTTACGCCCACACGACGACAGTGAATCACAGCGCAAAGATCGGCCATCTGATATTGAAAATGTTGGAGCGTCACGCCGAAAACCAAGGCGAGGCCGTCTTGGAGTTTCTAATCGCATTAGCGACCCGTCAGATGACGCTAGCGGCTGTTGACCTCGAGCGAATTGTCTCATTCCCAAAGAACAAGCTGCCGAAGCTTTTGGCCGCAGTCTTGCCTTATGTCCTGAAGGACGAGCCTTATGCCGAGACGGCGAATACTGAAACAGAAGTACCTGCCTGACATACACTTCATGCGAAGCGGATTTGACTTCAAACGAAGCTTGCCGTGAATTTATCGGCGGTTTAGACGAGAATATTCTTAGCGTCCTGCAAGGCCGGAGCCAGCTTAGATTCAAGGTCTCTCATGATTACATCCTTTGCTCAGTTTCTCGAACAGCTCCAGGCGCGGGAAGCTGCGATCTTAGCGCAAGAGGAGGTCAAGCACGGGCCAACGATTGGCGACATGTACGAAGGTTTGGCTCGTGAGCTGATTGAACGGGCGATACCGGAAAAGCTTAACTTGAAGCTTGTTGATGGCTTTGTGGTCGGAGTTGATGGGGACTACAGCCCGCAGACAGACGCTATGCTTGTGATGGGCACCGATGGGCATCGAATTCCGAGAACGGAAAAGTGGGCCTGGCCAATCAAGGATGTTCTGGCGGTGTTCGAGGTGAAAAAGAACCTCTACACCGCGGATCTGGCCGATAGCATAAAGAAGATGCAGTATATATCCTTGCAGCAGAAAAGATTGCTGGAGACCAACATCCTTGTTGACCTCAGGCCTGCGGAATACGCGTTTGCGCGTGTCATCGGACGTTTCCCTGAGCCGGATGAAGATGAGAATTTAGAGACAGCCGAAGGTGAAATCTTCCGAACCCTTGCGCATGAGCAGCTCGCACCTATTCGCGTGGTGTTCGGCTTTCAGGGCTATGTGGATGAAGTTGGGCTTCGCACCGCGTTCCTCGATGCGTTGGAAGCAGTCCCGGAAGGGGTCGCTGGTCCTGGGGTGTTACCAAATCTGATTATTTGTCGTCACAACGCCATCCTGAAGCTTAACGGCTATCCGTTCGTTACGCGCAGATCGGAGAACGGAGAGTGGGATCTGTTCGGCTCCACTCAAAAGGCGCCTTTTGGCCTACTACTGGAACTCATCTGGACGCGGCTTTCTAATCAGTTCAATGCTCTATTCCCTGTCGATGATAACCTGCAGGTCGAATCCATCGCTCGGCTCCTGACCGGAACACCAGGTGTTAAAGACGGCGCGCGAGGCTGGCGTCTGAAGGCGATTGAACTCAACAAAGATCAGCTGGACGACCGCGCGATTGACGAATGGTCGCCGGTAGAGATGACGCCAGATGAAATGATCCTTTTCGAAATGGCGATGAGGCGCGGCGGTTTGAAAACATACGACGACGTTTTGCTTGAAGCCGCTGCCAAACATGAGGTTAGCATAACCGATTTGGCGTCCCGGCTTGTGGAGGACAGGATTTTTTCATGGCGACCGGACGGTTATGCTTCTTCGATCGGATTACCCATTCACCAAGCCATCACTCCGGATGGTCGCCACTGGCTTTCGACAAATGCCGCTCTTCTCAGCCTTTGGATACGGGAGAAATACGGCTGTTCTGACAAGAACGACTAGAAGTGGATGCGATAGTCGCATTCAACCCGAAAGAGGGTCGCAGATCGAAATCGAAAGCTCGCTGGACAATTTGATACCGTAGACTTCAGACGCCAGAACCTCTCTCATCATGATGAGAATTCGGCTCGCCTCTGTTCTTACTTTTGCCTCATCGATTGTCTTTCCCTTCTTCAGCTGGGAAATTGTCCGCTGATGCAGAAAACTACCAAGAGATCGATGGGCTTTTTCCACCCAGGCGACAGTTAACCGGCGATCAACTCCGTCGAACGTTGGGTCACCCCCAACGGGCGCTCCATCCTCACCAACTTCACGAATTTGAACCCGAAGTGATACGTCCACCAGCGGGTCGTGTGTCGATAGAAGTCGAAGGATCTTGCTGGGTTGCCAATGTTCATAGGCCTCCGCGATCTCGGGGCTCATATTTTTTTCATAAGTTTGAAGAGTGTCGTAGGCGATTGCTTCAATCGCCAGACGAAGCTCGAGGCAGGCGTAGATTAGCCGCTGTCCATGTCCGCAAAGTAGTTTTTGTGCGGTATCAAGGTGCTCACGGGCTTTTTCACGAAACGGAAAATTGCCGTCTTGTTGAGCGCGATCAGCCATCTAGTTACTCCTCTCCAAGTGGTAAGGGCGGCCACCTGGGCACCAATCGATAGTGCCGTTGGTGATCCAGAAATGGCAACCACATTCATTCAACTGGTGCACCGATGGTTTGAGCGTAGGGCGGTTCCAGAAATCCACCGAGACGTGCCACTTCGGCCGACGACTTGGATTAAGGGACAGCGTGATCATCTTCCCGCAGCCGCCCGGGCAGGCCAGACATGCCCATTTCGCAACGTTGCCGTCGCGAACGACGACGAGGCTCTCCTCTAGCACCCGACCGGTAGACGGGTACTCGCACGAGTAGTCAGCAAGCCGATCAAACTTGAGCAGCCCAACAGCGCGGAGGATAAGGGCTATGGATTTCAGCATGATCTCACCCTGCCATATCGAGGAAGGGCAATACGTCGCCGGCACCGCGGGATTCATCAGATTGGCAAACCGGGCAACCCTCCCGCACCCTGACGTTCAGGAACCGATCATCGCGGACGTGCCAACGTCTGATACGGGTCGGAATCATTCCATCGGCGCCGTGAAATTCGGTGATCGCAGCGATCATTTCATTGACGGCAACGGATGCCATCTCAGTCGTAAAAGTCACGACGGCCGGCGCGGGGTCACTGGCGCCGACGACGTACGCTTCAGCTTTTCGGCGCTGGAATTCGTCCGGTTGATTGCGCTCCAATTCTTCTTCCTGGGCACGAGTGGCGTTTACGACACCACCGCAAATGAGGCATGGGCGACCTGGAATGAGCGTAGTGACTCGCCCGTTGAGATCATGCCCGTGCTCATGGGCAGCTGCGATCATGCGCAAGCCGACGTCGATCACAGGAATTCCGTAGAAATGGGCAAGCCGGTTAATCAGAATGCGTCCGGTGTTGTCATCAGTGCAACCGAAGACAAAGTCCGAAGCCTTGAGCGCATCGCGAACGTGCGCAGCGTTGATCCAGTCCTGTGCGATTTCGACTCGAGATCCGACGCCCATCAATTCGATTTCGCGCTTGAGGACCTCGACCTTGGCCCGCCCAATATCATCGCGCCGCGCTCCATGCACCCGATTGAGGTTTGTCTCATCGATCACATCCTTGTCTACAAGGAAAATGTGGCCAACGCCGAGCCGCGCCAGGAGAAGCGCAACCGGGCTGCCGGTACCGCCGCACCCGACGACGCACACACGCAACGACGAGAGGTTGTCGTTGAAGCCTTGCCCGAATAGACGGCGCTGGCGGTCTAAGTGATGATGGACAGCGTTTTCGGCGAGGTGACGTTGATGCCGCTGATATCGTCCGCCGACAATCTGCAGGGCGAGAGCCATGGTGTAGGCATTGGAGCCATGCCAGATCCGCCCACAAACTGAGCCGTCGCCACCGAGAACGATACTGACAAGACCTCGCGCACCCTTCTGTTGAGCAGTCCGCGCCAGTTCTCGCTCGTTGGCATCGTCCTGCTCGGAGAAGAATGCATGGCTGCCGGGATGGGTGTGAAAGATACCCGGAATCTTGCCCCCGATCGCAGCGTCACCTAACATCCGCATAAAGCTTCGCGTGCTCCATGTCACATGCATGCCAGACGAGCTGACCATATCTGTTGCGGGGATCTCGACGACCTGATGTGAAATGAGACGGTGACGCGGTCCGCCCGACCAAGGATCAGTGGCGATGTCCGACGATCCAAACAGCATGTAGGCAGCTGCTTCCGGAGATGTACTGTCCGGAAGCAGGCCAGCGAGGGCGCGCATGTGTTGATCAAGAACGGTAATGTCCAACATCGCCATTTCACTTTGCCTTCTCGAAGGCCGCCTGGGCGCGGGTTACCATGGTGCGGATGCCGTCGATGCCGGGACGCCAGTCCGCATGTCGGGACCAACGCTGCCAGTTGGCGCCAGCAAAAAGCTGCGGGACGTCTGCACAGGCCGCGTAAGTGTTGGTCGCCTTCAGCCGAATCCAAGGCATCGTGTAGAACATGTCGACACTGGCATCGGGATATCCCGCCGGAAGCTGGATCATCACGTCGACCTTGTCGTGATCGAACTTTCCCGGAGGGAGAGTGAAATCCTTGATAACGACCGCCCCCACACCGCCGTCGTTCACGATCTCATAGGTCAGGCCATGAGCTTCGAGAAAGCGACGGTCAGCAGAAGGGAGGGCCTCCAGCCCCTCCGTGGTTTCGCTAATCACGGTGATGAAGCGCTCGATGCCCTTACCGGCCAGGTCAACCAGATCATGATCTTCGATCAGGCGATCATGACCACCACGAACTTCGAGATAGATGCTGTAGCGGGCGTCAACACCGGCCAGGTTGCGAAGAGCTTTTCCGCTGATCAGATTCTTGCCCCATGACATCTGGCGGTTTTCAATCGTGAAGTTGAACGAACGATCGCTTTCGAAGTAAGCAAACGTTTCGGCGCCCTTTCCGCGAAGGTCGAAGGTTTCGTCGAGACGAATATCCTCGAACTCACCGTTGGGCAGGATGGCGAAGAGGTTGTAGTTCTCCACATCACGGATACCGGCCGCCATAAGGAGCTGGCTCCCCACGGGAATTGGATCTTCAATTGAAGCATCGCGATATGCAATACCGTCGGTGGTGAAGCGGATACGGAACGACTTGTTGGCAGAGCCAGCCGCGTTGTTAGAGTCAGACATTTCTTTTTTCTCCGGAGCGCCCGCTTGATTGCGATACGTCTCTGGAGTGCTAATCGGAGCGGAAACGGCAGACCGGTAATTTAGGTCAGATTTTTTTTGAGAGCGGTCCAGCGGGTATCGGGCCACAGATGAAAAACGCTGGGCATCGATGGCATGTCCGATTGTTTGGCTTCGCGGGGAAGCGGCCGCTCGTAACGCCGCCGACAATGTCGCCGATCTTCTGGCGACGGCTGGCGAGTTTCTCGAATTCGAGCCTGATCGGTTCGCCGTCGGCGAGGTTCATCAATTCCACCAAGGCATTGGGGAACGCTTCGCGGACCGCCATGAAGAAAGAGCTGGCCGCCAGATCGGTCTGAGACGCCTTCGTCCCATGACCCGTGCGTATCCTTCGGGCAACGATCCCGCCATCGTCTGTTTGAAGCAGTTCATCCACACGCACTGCGACCTCGATCGTGCCAGCAGAAATCGAGAGCTCATTATTTTCCTTGAGCGAAAGACCTTGCCTGCTTTTGAGCAAGTTGGAGATCAACACTTGTGCGATGTTTACATAATCATCGACATACCCATTCATGTCGAGACCGCGGGCCGTCATCGCAGCCCGCAGGCGACTAGAGGCTTCGGAAGTTGCGGCGGAAGAGGGGTCAACTGTAGTGATCCAGTCAACCACGGCCTGAACCGCATTGTGCATTTTCATAAAAGCGGACTCAACCCGACGACCGCCTGTCTGAAGCAAGCAGGTGTAAAGGAACCGACGAGGACACTTCTCATATATGGCCAACTGGGTGTCTTTAAACGTTGGCCGGCCGGCGAAGCGAAGATCGATGATTTCTTCGATCGTCGGGGGAAGCTGCGCTATTGGAGTCACTTGCCGCTGAACCATTGGGGCTATCAGTCGTGCCGCAAATGGTGAAACCGACCAGTTATGGCCATTTGCCTTCTTTGCCGGAGAATAAAGAAAGAGGCGATCTCTCGCTCGAGACAGGGCGACATAAAAAAGGCATTCCTGCTCATCAACATGTGCAGCGGATCGGATTGCAGTGGCCTTGCCTGTCATCTCCTCGATCAGACCGTCGGGCGATTCGATGCCCTGAAAATGATTTGGCGATCGGGGAATACTGTCAGCGTTGACGCCGGGGAAGTGGACCGCACGAAATTCCAAGCCTTTCGATCCATGCACCGTCATGAGGCGCACGGCGTCGAGACCCTGCGCCGCCGCCGGCAATTGGCGCAGATCCCTATCATCGGCAAGGCGAACTAGGCGCCTCACACGGTCGAGAAGTCTTTTGATAGGGAGACCCTTGCCGCTTGGTTGAGTGCGACAAAAATTGAGAAGCTGCCAAATTGCGATCCCGCGTGCTCGTGAAGAGATTGTAGGCGCTTCCGCAATTCTGGCGGCTAGTCGAGTGCGATCAAGCAACAGCGACACGAGAACATCCCAAGGCTGGGAGGCCTCATCGTGGTCAGAGAATACCCGGCAAGTGCTAGCCAGCGCATTCCTGCCATCAAGCGACAGGTTAGGCAGATCCTTTTCACCAATAGTCCATATAGGAGTGGGTGCCTCTCCTTTGCTAACGGCATCCAGAATGACACCGACGTCTTCCAGCGGCATCGCAAAGCCTTCCATGGTCGCGAGGCGTACGAGACCCATAGGCTTCCGGTCGACAAGAAGAGATAGGAAGGATAGCAGGTCCTTGACTTCCTCCCGTTCGAAAATACTGCCGAGATAGAGCACTGGGATATTCAGTGTTTCTAGTGCAGATCCGAACTTTGCGAGGCGATCATTGCCGGTACAGAGAATCGCTTGGTCTCGGTATGCGAGTCCAAGATTGCGCATTTCAGAGATCGCATCAGCTACAGCTTCGATCTCATTCTGGGCCGAAGCGGTAAGCCTGTGCTCTGGGGGGCAACCCGAGGGCCCTCGATGCGCTTGAAGGGAGCTATCTCGACCCTTCGCAACGTTCATATCAACCGCAAATTTTGAAAAGGCGTCAACGATCTCTTCCACTGAGCGATAGTTGACCTCGAGCCGGCCGGTCTGAGCGCCAGGGAAATCTCCCGTTGCGAATTTCGCCATGTTGATCGAGGATGCCCCGCGGAAGCGGTAAATCGACTGCTTTATGTCACCAACCACCCAGAGATTGGTGCCGCCCGGCTTGATTTTCTTCAGAAGATCTACGCTGCTACGGTTCACGTCCTGATATTCATCGACCAAGACGTGTTCATAAGTTGAAGCAATGGCGGCTCGAACGTCTTCGTTTTCGTTAAAAAGCCGAATTGGAAGGGTCATAAGGTCACCGAAATCTAGCCGCTGTAGTCCGGCCTTGAGCTCCTCATAGCGTCTGTAAACATTGGCGACCTCAATCTGTCGCTCCGCTTCCCTTTCGTCCTCAGGGGTTGACGCAACCAACTTCATGGTCTGCGCTAGTTCGTGGAAATGAGTTGGGCTCGTCAGTTCGTCCTTTGCCCGAGAGATGGCGGCCAATATTTTGTCCAAGTTTTCCGTCGGGTCGCTAATGTTGCGAAATTGAACCAGATTTAGCCGGGGTGCTTCGCTTTCAAGCAATTCGATCGCGTCTGCTTTCTCGATCATCTTGGGATCGTCAGGCAACCCGAGGCAGTCATGATGGCGCCTGATTATATCAAGTCCGAATGCGTGGAAGGTGCCGATCCAAATGGCGGCCGCAGCAACAGGATTCACTTGGGCGACGCGATCAAACAACTCGCCGGCCGCCTTATTTGAAAAGGTTAGAACCAGGATTCCGCGAGGATCGACCCCCTTATCAAGCAGCCAAAGAATTCTACCGACCAGCGTTTGCGTTTTACCTGTTCCTGGGCCAGCTTCGAGTAAATACGCAGCCCCCCAGTGCTCTGCCGCTTCCTTCTGTCGCGGGTTAAGCGGGCGCGAAACGTTTGGCTTTTCGGTCTCGATGACAACTGCAGGAAGCAATAATGCATCGAGCATCTGTTGTGCCACGGCAGCCTTAGGCGCGCCTAGCCGTCCGGCAATCTCTTCGGCAGTCGACTGTTCTTCGATATGAGCTTTGCGAACCAAGGCCCTGGGAAGGAGAAATTCTCGGGCGAAGAGATCCATTTGGACCTCGCGGCGCTGGCGTCGGCTGTAGTCTTCAACTCGTTCCGCGCCGACCGGCGGCATCTCCGCAGCACGCGCGGGGTGGATTGAATTCACCTCGTCTCTAACCGTAGCGTCGCCCAGTTCCACGTGGCCAAGTTCATGGGCAACGAGAAACGCGTCTTCAAAGTCGCTCCCCGTCGCTTCATGAATAATCAGGGGTAGGCTTGGGTCGTATAGCGCACGTGCTCCATTTAGAAGGCTGCTTCCTTTTGCCACCCGATCAATCTCAATACCCCGCCGTGCTGCTTCGTGTTGAGCCAATGCATAGGGGCTCCAGGCAGAGACCCCTGCCTGGACAGCTGCATTATTCAGGTCTTGGGCTCGTTGCCGCGCCAGCTCGACGGCATCCATGCTCAATCCTCCCTCAGGAGCTCAGAAATCTGCTCAGGGGTGTGGCCGCATTCAGCGAGCAACTGCTTGATTGAAATCTTTGGCTTTTGCTCTGGTTTTGTATCAGACTTGAAGCTCGCCCCAACGGGCATGCCTTGGGGGCCTGCAAGGTATTCCATCAATCGTGGTACAGGCGTCGCAAGCGCTTTTGATAGGCGGGCGGAAAACGAGTTAGGAAGCGACTCGACTTCGACTTTTCTATCGCGAAGACCCATCAGCGCAGCCAGTTTCAATCCCATGCCATTGGCCACTTCACGGGTGAACGAAGCGGCCGTGATTGGCTCGTCGGGAACTGCACCGCCAACGAATGCAGCCCAGGCAGCATTAACGATCGGACTATCGGTGTCGATAACATCCTCTACCGTCGGATCGGACATCTCCAACTCCAGCGATAAATCGATCAGCTCAGAAGCGAGTTCCGGATATTGTTTGAGATAGAGATCAAGGGTAGCCTTGGTGGGGGCCGGTTCGACGGCAAACGCGGAGAGGATCTCTTCAGCGTTGTCTTTGCGTCCGTCAGGCATCTATCTCTTCCTCCGATAGAGCTGCTTTAAGTTTTTCGAAAGCGCGGTCACGTCGATTCCTTACCGTTTTTTCAACGCACCCCAGAAGCCTGCAGATTGAGGGCTTGTCGGGGTCATTTGACTCGATTGGATACTCTTTGAAAATCAACGCAACGACATGGCGTTCTTTCTCGGGTAAATTCTTTATCGCGGCCAAAAGTCGAGACCGGTAATTTTCATCGTCAATTCTTGATACATCGAACGGATCAAATGTTCCGGTAGCCTTTTCAACCTCCGCCGAGACCTCTTCGTCGTCATTAGCAGAGAGCGGCTGCGACCGCCTTTCCTCAACTACAGCTTTGCTTTTCGCAGTTGACCGCAAGGCGGCAATTGCGTGCGCGAAATTTACCTCGAAGTAGTCGAGACGCTCATCGTAGCCATCGCGATCGGCCATAAGGCGCACCATGAAGCGATCCACAACATATTCTCTGACCTTTGTTCCGAATGCGGTGATCGCGACCTTTCCGTTTGGAAGGCGGTAGATTTCGCTGCGCAACGTCGCCGCGCTCTCCACCCTCGCCAAGAGAACACGGAAAAGAGATTCGAAGAACCGATCGGAGTTGTTCCGTCTGGATTGCCGAATATGGTGAAGGAGGCATTCCGAAGATAAATAGAGAGGATCTGTCTTTGCGCGAATTTTTGCGCGCTCGACGAGCTGCTCCTGCGAAAGGTTCTCCAACTGAAGGAGGGCGACCGTGGTGTCGGCGCGGCGTTCGTAAAGACGGCCATCATTGTGGTGTTTTCGCAATGCCTCGATCAAGAACGAATCCTTCGCTCGTACAAGTTGAGGCATCATTTTGCTGAGTCATTACAAAAGCAAGAATAAAGTGCAAGTACATTAGCACTCCGGCCGAGGCGCACATAATTTTGCAGGTTGATCGGCGTGTGCAGCGCGAACGGCGGGCAGGCGCATGACAGTCAATGGGTTCGCTAAGACTGTGAAGGGCGCTGTGCTAAAAGAGTTTTCTCGGCATTAGGGCGCCATCGACTGATTCACGCAGTGAGTTGGTCTTGGGGACTGTCTGGTCGCGGAAGGGGATAAAACCGCGTGGCAATGGCCCGTGCCGACGTTTCGACCATGACGTCATGCACGAATTTTCTCTTGGAAATCATACGAATGCAGCGGAGGCCAGTCTCGTCGTAGATCTCAAGTCTCATCAGCGAATCTTCGCCAAAGTCTATGTAGACCGGGCAGGTTGCATCAAGCCACGTTTTGCGCGGGCGAACCCAATCATATTGATGGTGACCGCGGTAGCTGGTGTTAACTTGGTCCTCGATCTCGTGAATGCCATGCACCCATCCGCCCTTGAGTGTGGCCTTCGTAGCGCCAGGTTGATGGTCTTGGTTCTCTGACGGCCTGAAAAATAAGCCCCTATTAGAGCCATTCATATGACGTCGAGCCTTCGACCAGACCAGATCTTGTGCGAGATCTGACGTCGGATCGGGCAACAGGTGGTAAATGTCGAAGTTATCACGGAAACCTCGACCGTCGATCACCCAAACTAGGTTGCCGTAAAAAGACTCGCGGGATAGCCGCTCGGCATCCGTCATGCTCGAATGTTGTACTTCGATGACGATGCCTGTGGGTGTCTTGATGTCGGCACGATGGATCTCACCATCAGGCGCCATATGGGAGATTTCTCGACAGCTTTCAGGAAACAGCTCCTCCCATTCCCGATGCCAGACTGTTTCGTTTTCCCACCAGGGATCGCAATTTTGCCTCCCGGCATGAGCCCAATGGTGAAGAATCCTTGGGCCGCATTTAGCGACCATCGCCGACCCGCACGTCGGGCAAGTACCCTTACCCTTGGGGAAGGCCTCGCGACGAACCTCATCAACCAACGCGTACTGCATCCACCATCCTTGTAAGCGACTGTGACAGTTTGGGTGTATTAGATTTTGAAGGGCCTTTATCTCTTGGCCAACACTGAGGACCTAGGCCTCCTGCCCTCTTCATACATGTTGACGGGTGTAGTCGCGAGAACGCGCGTGACTAAAGATGTTAAGAAACGGGCCGGTGATAGGCCGTCAGAAGTTCTCTCTTCGAGGATGGATGCTTTTGGTAGAGCCTTTACCATGCTCTCGACAGTGCTCTCCGCAAGATGCGTGATCTCATTCGCGGTCGGATCCGGGCCCGGCTCCAAGATACAGTCGGCTGGTTCTTCCAACTACACAGGTAAAGCGCCGCGACTCGGTATGTGTGATTGAAATCCAATCACGTCACCGGACGTTGCGAAGTCGACCGGTTTTTCTGGCTTGGTAACTCTCTCCACCAAGGAAAGAATTCCCCGATATCGAATGGATAGGGCTTTGATGCCGACAGTTGGAGGGCTTCCCGCTGCCTGACTTCGCGTATGCCCCACGGGTGATAGCGATGTTGCGTCGCAGCACGGAAAGCCGTCAGCAACTGGTCTCCGTCTGACGTAGCGAGAAGATCATCCAGGTCTTGGATTGGGCAGAATACCGGCGGCCGCATATCTTGGAGGATGATATCCGTATCTTTCTGAGCGGCGAGAGCCTTGGCGTCGTTTATGAGCTTCTCCCGCAACGGCCCACCCATCTGCGTCCAGGCTTCCATGGTCAAAACGATGCCAACGGCATCCTCCGCCACATCGAGTTCTAATAAGCCGCGCCGGACATGCGAGAAAAACTTCCACAGCTGGAATATCGCCTTAGCAATCTGCGTATATCCCTTTTCTGCATTGGTGATCGGATCCTCGCCATACTGCGCCTCGAAGGTTAGTTTGGTTGCTTTACATTCAAAAACTGCCACGACCTTGTTGTTTTTCTTGAGGATGATGTCCGGCGTGTCGACATTGTTCTTATTATGTCGGTACCTAATCGCCGGCAAAGGATCAAAGTCGGGGCAATGCGCTTTGATGGAGTGACGCGCGTAGGCCTCGAAGCGTTCATTGGCATCGTTCAAGATATCCTGTCCGCCAGGGATCAGGTCGTAAAAGAGGCCAACGGTCGCCCGCATCAAGATTAGCTCGGGCAATGGAGCAATGAAGTAATTTCGATTGGCAAACGAGCGAATGATAGGCTTTACCCGAAGATAGCTTGGTTGATAGATGACCGGCAGCTTCGTCCCTAGGCCTGTTTCGACTTTTTCGAGAAGGTCTCGCGAGGCCTGCCTGACGTCGTGGATCTCTGCCGACACGAGAGGAAGAACGATATCAACCAATTTGTCATCCAGACCCATAATGTGGAGCCCGTGAAGCTTGGATGTCCAGCAGCCCTGCGACAGGATACCAAACAAAGCAAAGCAGACACTCACAAAATCTACGATCGTCAGTCCATACCGCCCTTCAAAGAACTGGGCACATTTGCCCTGACCATAGATATACATGTAGCGATAGAGATCCTGCTGCCGCCGCCAGCCTCTCTGCCACTGAAAGGTTCGATGGCCGATCCGATGCATCTCAAGGAGAATATTGCGATCGTTGATGCGATCTCTGTTCTCCACATCTTCAACGCGGCCGAGCAAGTTCGTCAGACCGGCAATCGTGTCGAATTTCGAGGTGTCGACACGCTGGTAGGAGGTCAGGCCGTTCGGAGTATTCAGCTGGAGGGTTATCAGCGTCTCAAGGTTCCACGGATGAACCTTCCAGCGTGACGTGATTGCTGTCGTTGCTGCGTCGGATGGGAACGAAATCAAGCGGCGCGCCAGATGTTCTCTTCCGTCCTGTAGCGCGTGCACCGCCCAAAACATTTGGAGAAGTTCGCCGTCATCTGTATCCGCCAGCATATTCTTCAGCCGCGGCAGAGGAGCAATTCGGACTACCTTACGAGATGACCTATTACCCACGAATACCGCCTTTTCATAGAACGCGAATGAGCCATCAGCCCCGAGTAGGAGTAAGAGGACGCAAGGTCAAAAGAAAAGTGGCTGCAAACTGATGAGCAATAGGATTTAAGCTTCGGCGCGATGACGGGACTCACTGTGTAAGGATCTTGCCAAATGGAGGAGGAAGCTTTTGATATTGGAAGCCGTGATTTCTCTAATCATTTCAATCCCTGTGAAATATGGGATTTGCTAACCTCTTGAAATTAATGGCCAATGTGCGCGACTGAATAATCTGGTGGCAGGTTCAACTCCCATCAAGGCGGCCAGATCATTGAAAGTCAGAATTCGATGAAATTGCATTCTATGCAGCGAGTTTGGTTTTGAGTTTCCACACGGTCCGGGTCGTTTTCCGTACAAACGAGTTACAGACAGGTATGCTTGCCAATCACTTGGTTATCGCCCGGAGGTTGATTCTGGTTATCCCATGGAGCTCCGAGCCTTAATGCGAATCCGGGCCACAGGGCTGTTCCGTTGTTTACGTACAACGTCATGGCTCCGATTTGGTAGAGCCCAAACAAACCCTCCATTGGCGCGCGCGATCAATCGGTCGAGGCCGAGAACCATGTTACCATGTGTATGCCCCGACAGCTAAATCGCCACGCCAGATTTTCTCCGGGCCTCGAACATTTTTGCGATGCCGCAGTGTCTAGGAGGTCAAGCGGCGGGAGGTAACCCTCTCCGCGATCACCGGAAGTTCCTCGATGTTTGCAAGAGCCCGTTCCTTGATGAGATACCGCCGGACATTTTCACGAATGGAGTTCAACGGAAAGATCCCTTGAGCTGCCATCCGGCAGGCTTTCACCAGCACCTCGTAGGTTGTGCCTCGTTTTTCCGCCGGCCATTCATCAAGGAGGTCAAATACGTCATCCAGGCTTGCCACTTCCTGAATGTGGTGGCCCCGCTTAACGAAGAGCGGTCTGTCAAACAAAGTGCTTGTCATCGCTGTCTCCTTTCTAAGCGTTTTGATCCCGACAATCTGGGACTGGTTACTTCGATCTTCAAGCCTGGGCCGGTGTGTGCAATTCGGTAAGCCATCCTTTAGCTCTGAGGGACCTGCAGCCATGTCTCATTCTATTGATGTTTGGGGGGAGATAAATATAAAGCAGAGGCGTCTCCGTCCGGTCGACGCCGCCCGGACATTTGCAACGGAAGGTGACTATGCCCAAACGGAAAACTCCCTCTGTTGTCAGCACCGGAATATCAGGATTGGATGAAATCCTCCGCGGTGGCCTTCCCGCGTCCAACCTGTATATGCTTCAGGGCGCTCCGGGATCCGGCAAGACGACTGCTGCACTGCAGTTCTTGCGTGCCGGTGTCGAAGTGGGCGAAAGCTGCGTCTACGTGACCTTGTCGCAGACAGCCGCCGAACTCAACGCCATAGCCTTATCCCATGGCTGGACGCTCGACGGCATCCGTGTCGAAGAGCTCGCGACGTCTGGCTCGGTCAATGAGGCTGATGAGCAAAGCATCTTCATGACTTCCGATCTCAGGCTGGATGAGACCAGAAAAGCCATCGAGGCTGCCATCGAGGAACACAAGCCCCGCCGTCTCGTCTACGATTCCCTGCTTGAAATTCGGCTCATTACCGGAGATTCGCCCCGCTTCCGCCGCGAACTTATTGCCTTCAAGGCATTTCTTGCCAAAAGGAATGTCGTGGCATTGCTGCTCGATACGCAAACGGCGGGATACGACCGCAGCGGTGAGGAGGTTGAGGGCCTTGCTCACGGCGTCATCCGGCTCGACAAATCCCTAGAAGAATATGGAGGCGTGCGCCGCCGCGTCGAAATCTCCAAGATGCGCGGCGTGCCGGTTGCCGACGGATATCACGATATGGCGATTCGTGAGGGGGAAGGTGTCGTGGTTTTCCCCCGCATCATGCCGAACACGGCATCGGACAGTGGCAAGCCGCCGCTAATCAAATCAGGGGTCGCAGAGCTCGACGAAATGTTCGGCGGCGGTCAGGAAGCCGGAACGACGACCTTGGTGATCGGGCAGTCCGGAACCGGAAAGTCGACCATGTCGTCTCTTTATGCGACGGCGGCGCTTGAGCGCGGGGAAAACGTCGCGCTCTTCCTCTTCGAGGAACGGCTTGAGACGTTTTTCCGGCGATCGGAGGGCCTTGGCATGGAACTCAGGCAGTTCCACAGAGACGGCAAACTGATCCTGCGCGACTTCAATCCGAACGAAATCTCGCCAGGGGAATTCGGTCAGATCGTTCAAGATGCGGTGACGCAGAGCAAGTCGAAGGTCGTAGTGATCGACAGCTTGACCGGTTACCTCAATTCGCTGCCGCATCGCGACAAGGCCGTCCGCGATATCCAGTCTCTTCTAAAATACCTCTCTCGCTCAGGCGTGTTGACCATGCTTATTGTGGCGCAACACGGCCTTCTTGGGCAAAATGTTGGCATCGATGTCGATGTCAGCTTCCTGGGAGACACTGTCTTGTTGCTCAGGATCGTCGAACATGAAGGACGACTGCGGCGGAACATCACCGTGGTCAAGAAACGCCACGGTCCGCACGACTTGAACGTGAGGGAATTGATCATCGAAAGCGGCAGTGTCAGCGTCGTCGCCTACAATCCCCTCCCAGACCCCAAATGAACGAAAGTCAAAGCGAAAGCGAACTAGACTGGGTGCTGGTCCTGGCTCCTTTTCGCCGGGATGCCGACTACATCGCCGCTTTTTTGCGGGAGCAAAAAATCGGCGTCGTTGCGGCCAAAGTCGATGATGATTTGAGCCAACATCTTGTATTGGAGCCCGCCATAATCGTCGTCACGAACGAAGCGCTTGATCCGAACACGGTAGCAAAGATCGCCGAACACCTTTCGACCCAGCCTGATTGGTCGGAGGTGCCGATCATTATTCTTCTGGAGAGGTCCGCGCCGCTCGCAGCAATTCGCACGCGGCTGCAGTCGTCATGGCCGGGGTCACGCCTTCTGTTCCACATGAGGCCGATCGCTCCGTTGGAACTTGTGAATGTCCTGCAGTCAAATCTGCTGGTGCGCCTCCGGCAACGACAAGTTCGCGACGCCTTTGAGCGCGAGCGAGAGTTGCGGCTCGAACTCAATCACCGGGTTAAGAACATCCTCGCCAGCGTTACCTCGATTTTCCAGATGACCAAACGGGGAGCGGCGACGGTCGATGATCTCGCCAGGGAATTCACCGGCAGGCTGGAGGCGCTTTCCAACGTTCATACCGCGGTATTTGAAGCCGGCGGCGAGGAGATTTCACTCCTATCGATTGTCAGCCTGACGGTGGCCCCTTACAGGAGCAACGACTCCAACCGTATCGACTTCATTGGTCCCGACCTGGCGGTCACCCGCGAGGCGGGCACGGTGCTCGCTCTTTGTCTGCATGAGCTGACGACAAATGCGATCAAGTATGGTGCGCTATCGCTTCCAGACGGAAAGGTGAAGGTTTCCTGGACCATCGCCGGCAGCAAAGAGCCGGTCTTTTCCATCGACTGGACTGAGTCAGATGGCCCGCCCGTACGGCCACCGACGCGTCAGGGATATGGAACACGCTATGTGCGCTCAGCACTGGGCGCGTTATTAGGCACAGCGCCGACCATGACGTTCGCTGCAGCAGGCTTTCAGTGCAGCGCCGAGGGTCCGGTTTCGCGGCTGATGCCGGATTCGAAGATCGTTTGAGGGCCATCTGCAATTTTCACCGAAGGGTGGATCCATCCAGCCGCCCAAGGGTTACCTGCTCTAGGCCGATGCGAGAGGTGCTCGCGGTTGGAGCGGAGAGCGTTGAGATGTCAGATGTCGGCGCGGCGGTTCTTGTGGTTGAGGATGAGGTTCTCGTCCGCTTGGCCATTGTGATGTCGCTCGAGGACGAGGGGTTCACGGTCTTCGAAGCCTCTGACGCGGACGCTGCGATAGAAATTCTGAATGTCCACCGAGAGATCCGGTTGATGTTCACCGATATAGACATGCCAGGGTCAATGGATGGTCTTAAGCTTGCTGCTGCGGTACGCGACCGGTGGCCGCCCGTCCAAATCATCGTTACATCGGGTCATCATGACCTAAGTGACGAGGTCCTGCCGGTCAAGGGCCGGTTCTTCAGCAAGCCATATGATCATAGCCGGGTTATCAGCACCGTGAGAGAGATGGTCGCCGCGGCCTAGATCGGCGCCTGAACCTCAACAGCCAGACCGCTTTCCCAGGGGGCGTTGTGGGCTCACCCGCAGAAGGGTTGGCGTAAACCAAGAACGGGTTGCAGCCATGCTCATTGCATCCGCGCGCGCCGCCGCGGCGGCAACTCCGGCGCCGGTTCACCGAACCGCCGCCGGTCTACCAACAGGGCATACCTCATCAGCCAGCCGCCGGGCTAGCTCAGGACGTGCGTCTGTGCCGCCGTAACCGGGACGGTTCCCGTGGCACTTCAAAGCGCGACCGCAGGCGAGGTAGAGGCGGCATCATCGTGTGGAGCTCGCTGCAGCCTCCTCGGTGCGGTGCAAGACAATGAAATGCCGTCGGGGAACACGATAGCCACCCGCAGGTTAGCCAAGCGATGAAGGATAGGGGCATTATCAAAGCTGGGGATTGAATATGAGTTCAGTGATGTCGGCGGTCGCGCTGCTTTCGGCGGCCTTGGTTCTCCTTCACCCTACGCGCTGGTCGGCGGCGGGGGCTTGCGCCTTAAACGCCGTCGCGTCGTTGCACGGATGGTGGGGCCTCATCTTCAACTGATCTCTGCCGCTGACCGCTTCTTCCGGTTGCGGCAGGGGGTCCTTGACGGCGGGATTGAGCCGTAAGGCGACATCCGAGCATAGAACAAGCTTGGCGTCGGTAACGGAATCGCCGCTGGCAAAGAGGGTCACGTCGTGGCCCTGGGCGACAAATTCTTCGGCGAGATAAGAAACGATGCGTTCGGTTGCCCGTAGAGCTTGGGCGGAACACTTTCGGCAAGCGGTGCGATCTGAGCGATCTTCATCGGCAAAACCTCCTCAAGAGAGTAAAGAGTCGTCGGCCAAAATCATCTCCGCGCCCGTCAGGACGGCACGCGGCAGGTGCGAATGTTCATGTTTTAAACAGCTCGCGGCGTCCTCCACGTCAGTTACCGTACAGGCCAAGCGCCTTGAACAGGCTTGCTGGTGTTTGTCGCGGGTAACTCTTGAGGAAGGTCCCGGAAACGGAAGAGCTCCGCCCCGCCGGCCCGGCCAGACAGATCATATGTTCGGCATTCGCGACGGCAGCACGAGCAACGGATATCAGAAGCGGGGGCGCAAGCCGGGTAAACGGAAGGACTTCATGAGCGATCCGGACGTAATTGCTAAGCGACAGAAAGCTCTGGCTCGTATGGAGGCTGCAGAATGAACGGTGGCGAGCATATCTAAAAGCTAAAGCCGAAAGGGTGCATCTCACCCGCCCCCGCTCCTCCCTTGCAACCCGGCCCAGCCGGTCGGATCGGGGGCTGATCCGAAGCGCAAGTGTCGCGTTTCTAATTGGCTGGAACCGTCGCGGCTCTAACCAGCCTTGACAAACTTTCCTTTCGGCAGCTGGCGAAAGTGAGAGGTAGGTCGGCGGTTCGAACCGGTTCAAGACCGCCGTAATCTCACTTCCTGGTCACGCCGCTCACCCGTTTGGTCAAAAATCCTCCACGGGCCGTCGCCGTTGGCGGAACTCGGCTATTCTATTCAAGCGATCCAGGAGCCGTGCAACCGTTAGCCCGATCAACAGCAAGAGCGGAGCAGCAGGCCGACCAAATCACCGGCTCGTTCCGACGAGCGCTCCAGCGACGGAGGCCGCAAGTGTGAGCAGCAGACCACCGATCGCGCCGGCGGCCACCGCTGCGATGAAAGCGGATATCATAAGCAGGACATAGACAATACTAAGCATACGCTTCTCTTGCGGCGAAGGCGAAAGCGAGTACATCCGGGGGCGAACTTTGGTCAGGATGCGCCCGCAGGCGAGTCTTGTCCTATTGCTCTCATTGCAGCCTGCTCATGAGGTTGACACCACCTTGATATCGCCCCGGCGTTCGATGACGTCGACGACCACATGCCGCCCCGATCTGCACAGTGCGACGTCAACCGAGCAATTCGAAAGCCGCAGGTTCCGCAGCATGACATCCTCCAGGAAAGATGGCAGGATAGGCTCGCCAAAACTGACCTGCCGACCATGCGGGTCGAAGTCGAGGCCCAAGCACGATTGCAGCAGTGACAGAGGAGCCGCTGCTGCCCAGGCTTGCGGAGCACAGGCAACCGGATAGAAGGTCGGCCCCTGAGCCCGCTGGCGCGACATTCCGCACAAGAGTTCTGGAAGTCGGCGCAGGTCGATATAGGTCGACGCAGCGAACAATCCCTCGAAGATCCGCGCCGCTTCAGCGCGGTAGCCGTAGCGTGCAAGACCGCTGGCGATCATGGCGTTGTCATGCGGCCAGATCGAGCCGTTGTGATAGCTCATCGGATTGTAGCGGGCCTCGGTCGAGGGAATGGTCCGGACGCCCCAGCCGCAGAAGGAAGAAGCTCCCATCAACGTGCGAGCGACCACTTCGGCCCGTTCCGGGTAGGCAATGCCGGTAAACAATGAATGGCCGGCATTAGAGGAGCGAACCCGGCAGGGGCGCTTGTCTCCGTCGAGCGCCAGTACGTAGGTGCCAATCTCCTCGTCGAAAAAACTGATGTCGAAGAGACGGCGCAAGCCTTCTGCTCTTGCAAGGAATTTCGCCGCCCGCTCGGGCCGCCCAAGCCGTCTAAAAATCTCGGCTCCCGCCTGCCAAGCGCCATAGACGTACGCTTGAACCTCAGCAATCGCGATTGGCCCTTTGGCAAGCATTCCGTCAGCATGGAAGACAGAATCGTGGCTGTCCTTCCATGCCTGGTTGATCAGCCCTTCTTCGGTCAGCCTCCCATACTCGACGAATCCGTCTCCGTCGCGATCGCCGTGCTCGTCGATCCAGGTCAGCGCCGCCTCGATATTGGGCAGGACAGTTTCGAGGGTGGCAAGGTCGTCGGTCCGCTCGAGATATTCCCCTGCCAGCATCACGAACAGTGGCGTCGCATCGATGCTGCCGTAATAGCGGCGGAAAGGAACCTCGCCGAGCTCGGCCATTTCGCCGTAGCGCACCTCGTGCAAAATCTTGCCGGGCTCGGCATCCGCGGCCGGATTGAATTCCGTCGCCTGATTGGCCGCCAGATGGCAAAGAACACCGCGCGCAATCTCCGGGTCTAGCCACAAGGTCTGGAGGGCTGTGATGAGGGCATCGCGGCCGAAGACTGTGTTGAACCACGGGATACCGGCATAGGGATAAGGGCCCTCCGGCGTGTCCGTCATCAGCATGTACAGGTCGGAGACACTGCGTCGTGCCACCTCGTTGAATATCTCGTTCGACGTGACAATCGACGCCGCACGCGAGGACGACGATCGCAACGCGCGGCGGGCGTCCCTGAGAGCAAGGAAAAAGGAAAGGTAGTTTGATTCACAGGCTTCCGCTTGGTCGCAGCCGACCTCGATAAACAGCGATCGGGTTTCGTGGGGTGCAAGGCGAAGATCATAAACGGCAAGATCGCTGGCCAACCTAGCAGGAACGGGGTCGAAAGACAGACGCGTCGTGCGTTTTCGTAGGTCGAGTCCCAGGTAGGAAATAAGTATGCTGCCCGTCTCGATCACGGCTGGGAGAGAGCGCCCCTTCCTTGCCCTGACGGTTCCCCGGACCTCGAAAAGGTCGGCGAAATCCGCCCCAAATACGATCTCGATACGGACTTGCTGGGGCCGCTCGTCATAGTTCTTGACTGTCAGCCGCTCATAGCAGCGGCTATTCCAAAGGAAGCGGGTCCTGCGCAGATGGATAAGGTCATGCGCGAGGGTAAGCTTGCCATTGTCATCGAAGAGGTCCGGATTGGTGAGGTCACAGGTCAGCGTCGCGTTATCGTCACGGAGTGACGACGACAGCAGGATCGGCCGCTTGCCGTTGATCGTCAGGGAGAGGTGCGAGAGATACCTCGTGTCCCGGTGAAACAGGCCTTCCGGGCTGCCGGGTCCCGAAAGCGCGTCGCCGTTATGGTCGAAGACAGCGAAAGTATCGCCGTGTTTCAAGGTGCGCGGCCGCCGCTCCTGCAGCGAAGCGGTGGCCGGAATGAAAAACTGCGCAACAGGCGACGACTGCGTTGATTTCGCCGGCACCCCGTTGGTGGTTGTCAGCGCGATAGACATGGCTTCTCCCTATGCGACGACTTGCAGATCAGGAACCGTCCTGTTGGGCCGGCGCATGCGTGCGGCCTCGGTGCGCCCCCCCGGAAGACTGCGATAGATATCGAGATAGTCGGACGCCATGCGCTTTGCCGAGAAACGCTTCTCAAAGGTCTCGCGCACTTTGCGGCGATCCATTCGCAGCGCCCACTCGATGTTTTCCACCGCTTCCGTGACAGTATCGACGATGATGCCGGAGAGCCCGGAGTCGACCACTTCAGGCACCGAGCCGCAGTTAAAGGCGATAACGGGGGTCCCGCATGCCATGGCCTCGATCATGACCAGCCCAAAAGGCTCAGGCCAGTCGATGGGGAAAAGCAGGGCACCCGCATTGCCGAGAAATTCCGCCTTCTGATGTTCGTTGATCTCTCCGATGAACTCGACATTCGGATGGCTCTTGACCATCGGCTCGATGACCGTTTGCCAATATGCTTTGTCAGCATCGTCGATCTTTGCGGCCATCTTCAGCGGCATCCCTGCTTTCGCGGCGATCTGGATGGCCCGATCGGGTCGCTTTTCTGGCGAGATGCGGCCAAGGAAAGCGAGATAATTGCCTTTTGGCTGCGCGGTGAAGGGCAGGCCATCCGCAGCAAGCCCGTGATAGACCGTTCCCACCCATTTGACCGGCGGCATCGGGCGACGCTGGTCATTGGAGATCGACACCAGCGGAATATCGGGAAACGCCATGTAGAAGGGCCTGAGGTCCGGCAGGTCCAGCCGCCCGTGCAGCGTCGTGACGGTGCGGTCGGCAAAATCGCGGATCAGCGGGAAATGCAAGAGATCGATATGAAAGTGCAGGACGTCAAATTCGTGCGCCCGGCGGCGGACCTCTTCCAGCATCACCACCTGATGCGGCAGGTGGTCCTTGACGGCCGGATTGAGCCGCAAAGCGACGTCCGAGCACGGCACCAGCCTGGCATCGGTAACGGAATCGCCACTGGCAAAGAGGGTGACGTCGTGACCCTGCCGAACCAGCTCGTCGGTCAGATATGAAACAATACGCTCGGTGCCGCCGTACAGCTTGGGCGGGACACTTTCAGCAAGTGGCGCGATTTGGGCGATCTTCATCGGCAAAACCTCCTCAATTGAGCAAAGAGTCGACGGTAAAAATCAGATCCGCATCCTCGGTAAGGCATGCGGCAGATTAGGCGGTTTCTACATTTCCAATGGCTGCCGGCGGCGGTCTCCTTTCCAGTAGCTACACAGGCCGAGGCCACCGAGCCGGCGTGCTTGTGGTCTGCGGCGATGGCCACTCTGGACGTTGCAGGCAGCTGATAACCCTTGCTCTCCAGTGCGCATATCGTCCTCGTCCAGATATTTCAGCGCTTGGATGATCTCGTCATAGGAGACCGCTTCAGCCGTGCCAGGGTAAAGTCGGAGGGCGGGTATGGATTCGATCGCGAACATATCGGAGGCCCACGAAGCAAGAATGGCCCGCTTCTCTTGCTTGCTAATGTCCCCGGCGGCAAGCACGTCCCGCGGGTGATTGAAATGCCTGGCCGGATGAAGCAATTGGGCGGCACTGATGGCCGCAGTGGGTTGCTCCGGAAGGGCGTTGTCGATGTCCTTTCTCATAGTTGGCTCCATTGATGTTGCTCGACGGAACGGGTGATAGGGAAATGTGAGGGAAGGCCCGCGCTGGCGGACTGCGCGAGCCTTCCCGTCGGCCTTAGAAGTCCATGCCGGCGCCAGCGGGTACCGCCGGAGCGGCGTCCTTCTTCGGCTTCTCGGCGATCATGGCTTCGGTCGTCACCAGCAGACCGGCGACCGAGGCGGCATCCTGCAGCGCGGTGCGCACCACTTTGGCAGGATCGATGACGCCCTGAGTGTAAAGATCGCCGTATTCGCCGGTCTGGGCATTCCAACCGAAGGAGTGGTCAGTCTTTTCGCGCAGCTTGCCGACGATGATTGAACCTTCGGCTCCGGCGTTCTCTGCGATCTGGCGGACTGGCGCCTCGATCGCGCGACGGACGATGTCGATCCCGACACGCTGATCGTCATTGGCCGTGGGAAGACCGTCCAGCGCCTTGGCCGCACGCAGCAGGGCGACACCGCCGCCCGGCAGGATACCTTCCTCGACGGCAGCACGGGTGGCATGCAGCGCGTCATCGACTCGGTCTTTCTTCTCCTTCACTTCCACTTCGGTGGAACCACCGACACGGATCACGGCCACACCGCCAGCGAGCTTGGCAAGGCGCTCCTGCAGCTTCTCGCGATCATAATCGGACGTCGTTTCTTCGATCTGGGCACGAATCTGCGCCACACGGCCGTCAATCTCCGACCTGGAGCCGACACCATCGATGATGGTGGTGTTTTCCTTCTCGATCGCCACCTTCTTGGCGCGGCCGAGCATCTCAAGCGTCACGTTTTCAAGCTTGATGCCCACGTCTTCGGAAATGACAGTGCCGCCCGTCAGGATCGCGATATCTTCCAGCATGGCCTTGCGGCGGTCACCGAAGCCAGGCGCCTTGACCGCAGCGATCTTCAGGCCGCCACGCAGTTTGTTGACGACAAGTGTTGCGAGCGCTTCCCCTTCCACGTCCTCGGCAATGATCAGCAGAGGCTTACCCGATTTCACCACAGCCTCCAACACTGGCAGCATTGCCTGGAGATTGGAGAGCTTCTTCTCATGGATGAGAATATATGGCTCTTCGAGCTCGACCCGCATCTTGTCCTGGTTGGTGACAAAATAGGGAGACAGATAACCGCGGTCGAACTGCATGCCTTCGACGACTTCCAGCTCGGTCTCGGCGGTCTTGGCTTCCTCGACGGTGATGACGCCTTCGTTGCCGACCTTTTCCATCGCCTCGGCGAGATATTTACCGATCTCCTCGTCGCCATTGGCTGAGATGGTGCCGACCTGGGCTATTTCGGAATTGCTGGTGATCTTGCGGGCATTCGCCTTCAGTTCCTTGACGACGGCGTCAACGGCAATGTCGATACCGCGCTTCAGGTCCATCGGGTTCATGCCGGATGCCACCGCCTTGGCGCCTTCCTTGACGATCGCCTGGGCAAGAACAGTCGCGGTGGTGGTGCCGTCACCGGCCAGATCATTGGTTTTCGATGCCACCTCGCGCAGCATCTGGGCGCCCATGTTCTCGAACTTGTCTTCCAGCTCGATTTCCTTGGCGACGGAAACGCCGTCCTTGGTGATGCGTGGTGCACCGAACGACTTGTCGATGACGACGTTGCGACCCTTCGGGCCGAGCGTCACCTTCACGGCATTGGCGAGAACGTCGACACCGCGCAACATGCGTTCACGGGCATCGGTGTTGAATTTGACTTCTTTCGCAGCCATTTGTTCACTCCTTCAATAGGCAGCTTTTTGACTGATAAGCGGAGCGCGCGCCTTACGCGGCCTGCTTCTTTTCGGCCTGGGCGTCGATGATGCCCATCACGTCACTTTCCTTCATGATCAGCAGGTCTTCGCCATTGATCTTGATCTCGGTGCCGGACCATTTGCCGAACAGGATGCGGTCACCGGCCTTGACGTCAAGGGCCTGAATCTGACCGGCGTCATTGCGGGCGCCGGACCCGACGGCGATGACTTCGCCTTCCTGCGGCTTTTCCTTGGCAGTATCAGGAATAATAATTCCGCCTCTGGTCTTTTCTTCGGATTGGACCCGGCGGACGAGAATGCGATCGTGAAGCGGTCTGAACGACATGTTTTCCTCCATGGACAAACAAGATGACGTTAATCCCCGAGCCGGACCGGATGACCAGTTCGGGCGGGTGCGAAGCCTCTCTGAGCACTTCGCGCAGAAAATTTATTTTCGAGATTTTCCGATTTCAAGAGGGTCTTGAAGGAAAATTAGCACTCTCCCGCGGCTGCTAACATGCTGGAACGGAACAATAAATGAAGTCAAAAGTTTGCAAATTGATTGATGACACAGCGGACTTGCGTCATCCTTCCGCCCGTTATGAAAAGGAGATGAAGCATGCAGTTTTCTTCGGATCTTGAGCGGCAACTCAACGGTTATGGACTCACCACAGCGCATATCCTTTATCGCGTTCCCGATTTCGAAACCGTCCTGCAGACCTATGTCTGGCAGGACTACGATCTGGCGCCGGATTTCCCCCACATGCAGAAGTTCCTCGACTATTGGCAGGCCAATCTCGATGGGCCTCTGCACTCAGTCCGGTATACGCATCAGCGTCTCGTCGGTCCGAACGAATGGCGGCGCGTCGACGGCGAATTCAAGCTGCACTGACTGTTGAATGCCGATTTTTCTCTTCCTAATTCTCCGGGCGATCGAGGCTCGACGAGCTCGGTCGCTAACGAACGTCTGTTTAGAGTGAGACGGATATGGAAGAGCAGATCGGGAATATAGGGGACCTCAGCATCGAGGAACGGGAAGACGTCTTCGTCGACGTCGCTACTGCCCTCGAGGGCACGGCACGTGAAGCCTTTGTTGAAGGTAACCGCCACTTAGCAGCGCTTTCCGCCAATATGGCGCAAGCGATCCGCGTCAACGCCGATGAGCTGGCGCGCGACGATTTGAGAAATACCAAGCGCATTTTACAGCAAGCAGCCGCCATGATTTCGCAGTTCAACGCGACGCACCCGTATCGTATTGTCGGTCACGCCGTCCACTAGGCGCTGCTTCGTTGATCCAGGCGCAGGCCTGGGCGGTTGCTCTGAAGTGCAAGAGCGCGGCGGCGGTAAGAGCTATAACGAACGGGCGTCAAAATCTTTATCCAGGGCGGCACGCAAGCGTTGCTTCACCGCTGGAGCCTCGTTGCCCACAGCCGAGATGAGGTCGCGCGCATGATCATGCGAAGACCGTGAAGCTGATCGACGAGATCCATGATGACGTCGATGCCGGCCTCGTTGACGTCCACGCCGTTTGTCAGGCACCGCTTCTTCACCCGCGACGGTGACGACATGCGCCTTGAACTGCCAGTCCCGCTTAGCGAAGCCGTGCTCAGAGGCAAGGTACGTGTGACGACACCCTCCGGTGCCGTTGATCTGGCGCTGCCGCCCAATTCCAGCAGCGGCAAGGTCTTGCGCATCAAGGGCAAGGGTGTGCCGCGCGGGAATGGCGGCGCCGGCGACGTCTATGTGACTTTGAAGATCGTGCTGCCCAACGGTCCCGACGAAGAGCTAGCCAGCTTCATGAAACGTTGGTGAAGCTGCGCTCAGCCAATTTCACTCGGTGGGCATTCGCCTGTCGAGTTTGAATCAGTGAGGAGTTGGCTTGCCTCGCGATACCCATCTACTTTGGCCGTGTGATGCCTCGCCTTTTACACGTCAAGCATACTGACCGCCTCGTTTTTCTGACCCCACATGTCGACATTCAGTGAGTGAATCGGTTCAGCTGGAAAAATCCCCCATCCGCCCAGTCGTGCTGCGTCTGGCTGGCTTGGGCGCATCTCGAACCCGGCGCTCCAAGGTTGGAGCGTTGCCATTTATCATCGGGCACGTCACATTGCCGCCGCTACAGGAGGAGTTCGATGCACACTGGAAGCGCCAAAGCAGACCGGAACCTTGCCGGACGCAGGGAATGGATCGGCGTGTGCGTGCTCTCGATTGCCTGTCTCATCTATTCGATGGATCTGTCCATCCTGTTCCTGGCTATTCCTGCGATCGTCGCAGATCTCGACCCGTCGGCCTCCGAACTCCTTTGGATCAATGACATCTACGGCTTCATGGTAGCCGGCTTCCTGGTTACGATGGGCACGTTGGGAGATCGGATCGGTCGTCGCCGCGTGCTGCTGATAGGAGCCGCCGCCTTCGGCGTCGCCTCGGCGCTTGCGGCCTTTTCTACTACCGCACAACAGCTCATCGTGTCGCGGGCGTTCCTCGGCATTGCCGGGGCGACGATCGCACCTTCGACATTGTCTCTGATTGTCAACCTATTCACCAATGAGGCGGAGCGTAACCGTGCCATCGGCATTTGGGGCACCGCTTTCGCCCTCGGTGGCCTGATCGGGCCGCTTCTAGGCGGCTTTCTGCTGCAATATTTCCACTGGGGCGCTGTTTTTCTCATCAACATCCCAGTCATGTTCATCCTGCTGATCGCAGCTCCCATCCTGCTACCGGAATACAAGAGCGAGGACGGCGCCAGGCTTGACCTCCTGAGCGTACTACTGTCGCTTGCTACCGTGCTGCCAATCATCTACGGCTTCAAGCACGTGGCCGCAGACGGTTTTGACATTCGTCATCTACTGCCCATAGGCGGCGGGCTCGTTGTCGGCTGGCTGTTCTTGCGCCGTCAGAAAACCCTGCCAGATCCCCTGATCGATCTGAAGCTCTTTGCTCTGCCCGCCTTCACGGCCTCGCTTCTGGTAAACCTTGCCGGGATGTTCTTCGTGTTCGGCGTCTTTCTCTATCAGAACCTGTTCCTCCAGTTCGTGCTTGGCCTCACACCGCTCGAAGCGGCCCTCTGGTCGGTTCCCTCGTCAATCGTCTTCACAGTCATGTCCTTGCAAGCCTATCGGTTCACCAACCATTTCGGCCCGGTCCGCACCGTATTGCTGGGCCTGGTGATAAACTCTGCGGGCATGTTGCTTATGTCGGTCGCCGCCTATTGCGAAAGCCTATTCGGAGTTCTCGGCGCAACCATGGTGATCGCCGTCGGTTTCGTGCCGGTCGTGCTGACGACAACCGGCCTAATCGTCGGAAGCGCGCCGCCCGAAAATTCGGGCTCCGCTTCGGCGATTTCAGAGACAAGTGCCGAATTCGGAGGCGCGCTCGGCATCGCATTGCTCGGCAGCCTCGGCACCTTGATCTATCGCATGCTGATGGCCGGGGTGAATGTTGCCGGGCTCGATGCCGCTGAGAGGGCAGCGGTGAAAACGACGATCGGTGGCGCCGTCGAAACCGCAAGGGCGCTTCAAGACAGCGCTGTCCCGGCCTGGCTCGAAGCGGCCCGCCAGTCTTTCTCAATAGGCTTTGCTAGCTGTTGCCTACTTGCGACGGTGACGCTGCTCGTGCTTGCGGTCATGGCCCGAAAGATCTATGCCCGCGAAAATATCGATGAGCAGACCGTTGCGTCTGCCCATTGAGAAAAAAAGTCGTTACCTCGCCTCCACCCCGTAATCGGGCGTTGTCGAAGAGTCCGTGGTCATTCAATAGTTCATGAGTCGCATTACGCTGCAACGGCTGCTTTTTCAGCAACTTAAGGTAAGTGGTCGGCCTGTCGCCGGTTCACATTGGTTCAAGACGGCCACCTGGCGGATAGCTGTGCCCGCGGTTTCGTTCCTATCAAGAGCTGTACGCATGCCAAGCGCTATGCACCGCGGGGCCGGTGGCAATTGAGTAAGCGTGGGAGGGTCATGACGTCATCGAGCCCGCAGTCGGCCGCCGCCTGGCTGTTCGCGATTGTCGGTCTTTGTGAGAATGGGTCGGCGCAACCGTTCATGTTTGTTCCGCCAACAACCTGATCCGGCTGTCGAACTCGCCACGGTCGACATAAAAGCCCTTGAGCAGCCGGTGACCTGTCATCGGATCGAAAGCGGTTCGGCCATGTAGGATCCGCCTGTTGTCGAAGACGACCATCTCTCCAGGCTTCATTTTGAATGTGATGATATTGGCCGGGTCACGCGTCTCCGCCATGAACCTCCGGTAGGCGGCATAGTAGTCGGCCATCACGGTGTCGGGTATATCGAAGCTGTCCATGAGATGGGCGCTGTAGCGGACATCGAAAACGCGGTCCCGCTCATCGACGCTGACCATCGGTCTGTGCACGCGAATATCATACTGGCGATCGTGGAAGCGGTACGGAATTGGTATCGACGTCAGCAGCCGAAACGCCTCGGCGTCCTTGCGGCGGACCTTCTCGGCAATCATGTAAGCGTCCGCGAACACGGACTCGCCGCCTTCCGCGCCGTTCCGCACACAGTGAAGGAACTGGTATCCCGGCGGCATTTCCTGGTTCGGAAGGTCGGTATGAAGGGGCAAGGCGTGCGAGGTGTACGCAAGATTGTTGGGATCGGGAATGGTCTCGACACGGAAAGTCAGGCCGAAATTCGTGCGCCTCAGAAACCCGATGCGTTCCCCGAGTGCCACGCCTGCTTCCTCGTTATCATCAAGTCCGGTGACCACCGAAAGACCGTGCCTCTTTGTGCTGCAAAGCCATTCAAAGAAGACGCGGTCCTCCGAGAGATCGTCGACGGACACTTTGGGAATCTGTAAGTCCGCTTCCCAGATCTCGGCGGCTATATCGGCGGGGTCGGCCGCGCGTACACCCGGGCGATGGTTGTAAAGCCAATCAGCGGCCAGTGTCGTTCTGTCGTTATCTCCTCGCCAATCGATGTGAACGGCGTCGCCATCGAGCGTGACCGCTTCGGCTGTCAGGTCGAGCGGCACGGACAGCAGATCGAACTGCCGTTCACCGGTCTGTGGGTGGAAGCCCTTTTGGTCGTTGTCACGCAGGAAAAGGTTTGGATAGAATGACGTGGTGCCGTCAATCCAATGCACGGCGATAACGCGTTCTCGCGCTTCTACACGTTCGATATTCATGAAATTTCTCCGTCGGTTTCAGGATCGCGTATGAACCCGAAATTCCGACGGCGGCGGCCACCAGCCCCCGCGCTTGACATATCCGTATGTGGACACAAGCAGCTTCATGGAACGATTGTTAATCCTCCATGCGCGCGAGGACAATAGATTTTGCGCGATCGTCGTCTGACTCGGTCGAGGACACGATATTCGATTTTCAGCTAGGAGGCACGACCCCCGGTAAACGCGTCTATGAACTCAGCGAATGTCGGGGCCAGCACCTTAACGTCATTTTGCCAGGGACCGGCGAACGCAGGCGGTCTGACGGCTCTTTCGCCCAACGTGGGAGGTTACGTTTGACGAATGTCCTGTCGACAGCGCTCTGCTGAGGCAGAGGGAACTAGGAGGGGCGGGGACAGCAAGCTCAGTCAAATCGACAAGGAGCCGTGCGCGTTGAAGTTGTTAAGATAGCTAGCACCCATCAGATTCATTACACTCGGAATCGGAACAATGATTCAAAACCTTGAAGTCATCGGTGACTGGGGCGCGGATTCGAATCCGTTCAGGACCGTAGACTTACCATCAATGCAATGCGTCGGAGAAGGCGATTTCGGAGGCCAGCGCAATTTGCCTGCATGAGAAAGTGGCCTCGCCTCGCCGAGACTTAAGCAGCCCTTCCTCCCTGCGTCGATTTGAACATCCAATATCTCGGTCCAACTCGCTCTCAATCACCTTTGGCCCCAATCGCCGCGGGCAGATCGGTTTCGATACGAAACAGATCTATCAGCCGGATCCCGGCGTGACCGTCTCTTCATCCCGCTCCGGCAATGTTCCGGCGCCTGGCGTTTTGCTCTCGTCGGTCAGATGATCTTGAGCATGTGGCCCGGCTTGAGGGTTCTTCTTTGCCTGGTTCAGCTCTTTGTCCGCCCCTTCGATAGCCAACTGGGCCTTACTGTCCTCGTCCACACGCGGCTCCTTTCATGTTTGCTCGATCATTGGGCTCATTACGGCATTAACAAAGGCGCTAGCTGCGAGTTCCCATGATGACTCGGTTGATGAAGGCAACGGCGATGTGTCGGAACACTGTACCGCCACAGTGAAAGGCTACCGCCTTCTGGATCCCGCATTGGCCAGGCAGTTCTCGAAGAGACGTTGCGAGGATTGGCCGGCTCGTGTCTCCATTACGATCAGGGCTGTTCCCACCTTGATTTTTCAAACCTGTTTCGCCATTTGATCGGCGCTAATTCGCTTTCCTGGAGAACCCGAGCACATGACAAAGACTGCAGAACAGACCGCTGAAAGCCACGTCTTTGAGGCCGACGTTGCCCGCCTTCTGCACATGATGGTCCACTCCGTTTATTCGGATAGGGATGTGTTTCTGCGTGAGCTGATTTCGAATGCGGCCGATGCCTGCGAGAAACTTCGATATGAGGCGATCGAGACACCGTCACTCCTTGGTGCTGATGCCGAAAACCGGATCACGCTGACGCTGGACGAAGAAAGCCGGCAGCTTGTCGTCGAAGACAATGGCATCGGAATGGGCCGCGACGAAATGATCGAGGCGCTGGGAACGATCGCGAGATCGGGAACTCGAGCGTTCATGGAGCGAATCGAAGCGAGCAAAGCCGCTGAAGGAGCTCAACTGATCGGGCAGTTCGGGGTCGGCTTCTATTCCTGTTTCATGGTGGCGGAACGTGTCGATGTGGTCTCCCGTCGAGCCGGAACGCAGGAAGCCTGGACATGGACTTCGGACGGCAAGGGAAGCTACAGCGTCAGCCCGGCAACCAGCCTCACTGAAGCTCCATCCCGTGGAACACGTATTGTCTTGCATCTGATGGAGGACGCTAAGCAATATACGGCCCGCTGGACCGTCGAACGCATCGTCAAGGAACAATCCGGCCACGTGCCGGTTGCGATCCGCCTTGTTGAGAAACCGGGCAAAGAGCCAGTTCAGATAACGGACGGCACCGCACTATGGACGAAGCCGAAGAGCGATGTCAGCAAGGAAGAGTATACGGACTTCTATCGTGGCGTCTCCGGCCAGTACGACGAACCGGCGCTGACCGTACATTTCCGTGCTGAAGGCCGGCAGGAATATACGGCTTTGGCGTTCATACCCGGAACGCAGCCTTTCGATATGTTCGATCCCGAACGCAAAGGCAGGATGAAGCTTTACGTCAAGCGGGTGTTCATCACCGATGATGCGGATCTGCTGCCGAGATACCTGCGCTTTGTTCGTGGGTTGGTCGATACCGCCGATCTGCCGCTCAACGTTTCTCGTGAGATGATCCAGGAAAGCCCGATCCTGACGGCGATCCGCAAAGGCATCACCAGCAGGATCGTCACCGCGATAGAGAAACTGGCTGAAAGTGACGCCGAGGCCTTCCTCAAATTTTGGGAAAACTTTGGACCAGTCCTCAAGGAAGGCATCTACGAAGATTTCGAGCGACGCGCCCAGCTCTTGACGCTTGCTCGGTTTCGGACGTCCGCATCGAACGAAGGCTACCGTTCACTTGCCGACTACGTCAAAGATGCCAAGGAAGGCCAGAACGCCGTCTACTATCTGGCGGGCGGGAGCCTGGATCAGCTTAAGGCATCACCACAGCTCGAAGGGTTCCGGGCGCGCGGCATCGAAGTGCTGCTTTTGGCGGACTCCATCGATAGCTTCTGGACGATGAATGCTCCAGACTATGAAGGCAGGGCGTTCAAGTCGATCACGCAAGGTGCCGCGGATCTGGCACAGTTTGCAAAGCTTGATGGCCAGACAATGCAGGAGGGGGTTAACGACAGCGCAGCAACCTTCCTTGCATTCGCCAAGGAAAAACTTGCCGACCAGATTGCCGATGTCCGGGCTTCCGACCGTCTGACGGAGAGTGCGGTCTGCCTCGTGGCGCCCGAAGACGGCTATGACAGGCAAATGGAAAAAATCCTGCGAAACGCCGGTCGTCTTCAAGACGCGGCCAAGCCGATCCTGGAGATCAATTTGCTGCACCCCTTGATCAAAGCGATTGCGAGCGTCGAGGGTGATGCCCCCTACCAGGAGGACGCCGCCTTCTTATTGCTCGACCAGGCGCGCATTCTGGATGGCGATCGGCCAGCAGATCCCCGCCGATTTGCCGAGCGGCTTGCACGGGTCTTTCAGAGGTCGGTGCAGTCGTAGCAACAAGGAGACGTGCGGTGGTCAGGTCCGGCCTCCACCCACGCTCCTCCATGTTCCTGGCTCACCGCCCTCGGCGCCGACGTTCACTTGTCTTGGTATGGCCTTGCGCGTTCTGGACATTTGTGTCTTGACCGTTTCGGCTGCCGCCATCGCAGAACCGCGGAGGGAACCGACACTACCGATTTACTGTCCTTGCGATGGCAGCCTTGGGCGAAATGGCGTGATGCGCGGGCTCCGTTACAACAATGACTACGTGCGGCACGCGAGAAAAGAGCGTTGCGGCACTGTCGCGAGAACTCGAGAACCTGTCGTTTACCGGGGACTGACCCGCCGTCGTCTTCATTAATCCGGAACACGTTGTTGCCGTGCGAGCATTCGAGACCAGCACTGACATCCATGTTGCTGCGCCTCAGAAGGATGGGGCGCCGAGTTATTATCCGGTGAGAGAGGCGATTGAGGAAGTCGTTAAGCTGCTAACGGGTCAGTAATGCCGAGCGGCGGAACTTCCAAACTTCATCTATGTTGTATGGGCATGAGCAACACAGAGCAAAAAGCCACCAAAGGCATGGTCAAACTCGTGCTGACTATCGTCGTCGTCGCGGTAATCATAGCGGTGGCGTATTTGGCTTTCTTCACCGCCGGGACAAGCCTAGGCTGAACTGGCGCAGTGCACCGACACTGCGAAAGCGGCCAGCAACAGCAGTAGCTCGCCCGGCACCGGCCGAAATTTGCTTTGCCTCCGACTGGAGCAGGCGAGATGAGCGATAACTTCAGCGCAAAAGAGACCTTGGCCATATATGGCGAGTGTGCAACCACGATCACATTCGTCAGAGATAGCTTTCTCACTGAGGAAAAGACGTTTCCGACAATGCAAGATGCAATTGATTATCTTCAGGCATTGGACGCTACCCCACTCGGGGTAGTTCTCCACATCCGCGTCCACGGGCGCAACATTCCATTCGACCGCGACAATGTAGCGAAGCTGATGCGGGAGCTTTTGTAGAGCCGGCGTTATTGCGGTAGGACAAGACCTGGGCGGCTGGGCTGGCAACTCTTTCCCTGCTTTAGCTGTTGAAACTGAGTTCTGTTCCCACGCGCTCTTTTTCGTGCGGTCCTCCGCTCGGAAGAGGAATGCATAACCCTGCCAACCAGTAACGCCGAAATCGCGAGGGCGGAAACATACTCACCGATGTCGGGTAAACTTTAGACTACATTCGGCGACAGCGGACGCAGAACCCGCAAGATCCGTCGTTTTTGTTCACGGAGGCTTTGTGGACAGTCCTGGCTGGGAAGTGGTCTACTCGACGTCAAGTGCGTCTGATCGGAAACCCTATGTGCCGTTCATATTCCAGCTCGGGAACGCCGTAGGAGCCGCCTGCCATCTCCTCCAGCTTCGGTCTGTCCAGGATCCGTATATTCCCACGCTTGGCGCTGATGGCTCGCACACCCTCAACGATGTGAATTTCATTGGTAACCCCCGCACGTCGGACGCCAAGCATGAGCGAGAGGAACTGGTGGGTAAGAGGCAGATCAGCGGTCCGCAGCCGGTCGTGGCACATCAACAGCCATCGTGCCAGCCGTTCAGACATGTTGTAGCGGGCATTGGCAAGAGCGGAATGGGCAAGCTGCAAGTCGCAGCAATGCACATATCTGAGAAGCAGGTCGTTGGCCGAAGGAACCCGTTGCGCCATTGAAAGAAGTGCGGATACCGGCACCGAAATCCCATGCCCCTCGACCTGCATGAAGGTCCTGTTCGGCGTTTGGTCGACCTTCTGCAGCACATGAGCCCCTGCCATGCCTTCATATCCGACATGCCCGACTTCCACGGATTCATCATCGGAGTTGGTGGCTACAATCGATGCTAGGCCGCTCTCGAGGAAGTAGACGGTCCCACTTGGCACACCCGGAGAGATCAGTTCGAACTTTACCGGAAGCGCGAGCGGCTGCATCGTCTCCCGCAGCAGATCGAATGCTTCGGGCGCAAGCGCTCTCAGAAGAAGGTTTTGAATGTTTGACTGCGAAAAGTCGGACATGGCTAAGCCTCCGGCGGGATTGCCCCAGATCTGATGTCGAATGGCGAAGCGTCAGCAATGCTTAATTTATGTGGCAGAACGCGTCTTCAGGCCAAGAGGGGCCATGCCTTCTGTGCGGTTTTGACAATTCTGCGATGCGCCGGTCGCAGCGAGAATCACATGATCCACGATCTGGACGGCGGCCGTGAAGGAAAGAACGATGACGGTGAAGCCGCGATCGTCGGTGACGTTCATCAGCCATGCCGAGACGTCAGCATCTTTCAACAGAGCGCCCTTCAACCGCTCCGCTACCGTCTCTACAGCCTCGCGGCGGACGCTCTGGAGGTCGAAATGCTCCGAGCCCACCGTATCCGGAATGGAGATGCCGTCATGTACGTTGAAAAAGTAGCGAGCCATATCTGTTGCTCCTGTACAGGCAAGAGCAACGAGTATCTCCCAGCCATCCGCGCCTGGGTCGATGGCGGATGATGTCCCATCATCGCATGTAATCACGTTCTTAAGAAGGCACCTGACGCGATTGTCGCGGCGCCTGTGTGCGATTGATGGGTTCCAGGACCGGGGCGCATGCTAGACATGTCGGGAATCGGCTCTAAATTTTTTGCTGCGGTTCGGGGCCGCCACCTTTGGAGTCTAGGATGTTCGTGAAGTTGACCGACGGCACGATTACGCGCTGGATCAACATGGATGCCGTGATCCAGATGCGGTTCGATGAGGACAAACACCAGACGGAATTATTCTTGCTCAGAGAGAACGCTAGACTGGTTTTTTGTCGATCAGTCTCCTGAAGAAATCCGAAAGTTAATGGAGGTCGAACTCGAACGGCTATCCCAAATCACAAGCTGGAGCATGGGGGGACCGAATGGCCGCAGACGATGAGCCGTTTACCATCGCAGGCCTGATGCGGGCGTTGGAGGCCGCCCAACGCACAGGAGACAATATGCTTGGGGTTAGCAAGTAATCGCTGGGCGGCCTAGGCAATAATACTCATTATAGCTGTGACCTGAAGCCACTTTGTCCTTCAGAGCGAAATCGTACGATATTTGCTTAATTTTCGATCAGGACTGTGGAGAGAAAGTATTATTTATTGCTCATATCGGAGGCTTATGCAAAGTAGTTTTAGAAACGCCACAAGGCGTTCCTGCCTAGAAATCACCCCGTACCTTAGCCCCGCTTTTGCGGGGATTTTCTTCCCTCGTCACGTTTAAGCTCTGGAAGATCAGTACAAAAGCGCACCGGGAACCTGGCCGGTTCTTTTTTTATTATGTCGGAAGGACGCAACGGTGTTCCTCTTGTGCGACCCCTGACTTGCCCCGCCTCGGCGGGGCTCTTTCTCGGAAAACACGGGCAGAAATCGGTCACCCTCGGCGTCTCCCTCATCCGAGGTGCGCACGTCTGGACAAACCGACCTCCGAAACACGCTAGTGCAATGTCACGCGTTCCGGCTCGGGCGATGGAGATCCCCGTCCGCACCGGGGCAATCGATACCAGTTCATCGAGGGCGATGAACGTGTTTCGTTGATCGCGCGGTTTTGCCGTCGCCACTGAAAGCTAGCCCGGAGGTCTCAGAAGCCACACGCCGGACAGCCCCGACGTCCGTCACCAGGGAATGCTCGGTCTTCACCAGCGGTGTCGGAACTTTTCCGGCTTCGATGCGTTTGGCAGCCGGATCCGAAGGCCTAGCCTTTCGATGATCCCCTTTCCATGTACGCTCACTAGCCCCGCAGGTTCAAACGCGGGGCTCTTTTTGACAGCCTGGTTGGCTGGCGATATCTAGCGCCCGTTCGCCGCCCCCCCGTGACCGTCGGGGCGATGGTTTCTGCGAAAGTCAAAGTAGTACCGCTCACCTCCTGTCCGATAGCATTTACCGATTTCACGCCGGCCGAATAGCACGCCGATCTCATTTTTTCATTCTTAGTGCCCGGCCCCTCTTGAACCGCTAATAGCCTGAATTAAATGATTTATGCTGGTAGCCCAATTGGGACCGGCAAAGTCCAGGAGACGCCGGGTCGCTCTTGGCGTCTCCTTGTATCCATGTTGCTTCAAAGGAGGATATGGCTATGAGGACAAACCTCGATTTCTCTCCCCTGTTCCGGTCAAGCATCGGCTTTGACCGAATGTTAAGTGCGCTTCAAGCCGGGATCGACACCGTCGATAACTGGCCGCCCTACGACATCCTCAAGACGAGCGAGGATGAATACCGCATCGAAATGGCGGTGGCGGGATTCTCCCAGGACGAACTGTCGATGACGCAGGAGCAGAACCTGCTCGTGGTCGCGGGCAGGAAGGCGGATAGCGATGACGACGTGCAGTATCTTCATCGCAGCGTCGCTCAGCGAAGCTTCCAGCGCCGCTTCGAACTTGCCGACCACGTCAAGGTCGAAAGCGCTGAACTCGTCGACGGACTGCTGATCATCGATCTGAAGCGCGAGATCCCCGAAGAAATGAAGCCGCGCCAGATCGAGATCGGAACTGGCCAGGCGCTTCCAAAGTTCGAGACCAAGCAGATCGAAGCTGAGACGCAAGCGGCTTAAGCCTCGAAAGGCACATCGGTGCCGGGCACGCCCGGCGCCGATATGCGCGCTTCGCTGCTAACCAAGAGAAAGGAGAAAAGACATGAGTGTTCGTGATCTCATTCCCTGGAGCGGGAACAACGGCCATAAGGCTCCCAGCCTTTTGCGTGATGACGATCGTGATCCATTCCTGTCCCTGCATCGCGAGGTGAACCGATTGTTCGATGACGCATTCCGCGGCTTCGGTTCCAACTTTCCGTCGTTGACTGGCCGCAGTGGCTTTGGTGGCGGATGGCCGAACGTCGAGATCTCCGACAACGAAAAGGAGATCACGGTGACGGCCGAGGTGCCTGGACTTGAGGAAAAGGACATCGAAGTCCTGCTCAATGACGGCGTGCTGACGCTGAAAGGCGAAAAGCACTCCGAGACCGAGGACAAGGATCGCCAGTTCTCCGAACGCTACTACGGCCGCTTCGAGCGTCGCATTCCGCTCGGTGCGGAAGTCAAGGAAGACAATATCGACGCCCGATTCAGAAACGGCGTGTTGACGGTGACCTTGCCGAAGAGTGAACAGGCGCAGTCGCAAGTCAAGCGGATCGCCATCAAGAGCTAACCAACCAATGAGCGACCGGCGGCCGGCTTTGCGGCGGCCGCCGGCATCCTTCGCCGATAGGGAGGGATATGATGATGGACGTTAACAGAGAGACCCACAACAGAGAGACGCAGAAACCAAACACGGCTGTTTCGGATACGTGGCCAGCAAATGACAACCAGCGGCAGCCTCTGTCATTCGGCCGCTCAGTATTTCCCGAGGGTGCTGTCGCCCGAATCTTCAAGCCATCGCGCTCGGTGATGACGTCAGGCACGCCGCGAACGAAAGGTTGGCAGCTCGTCTTCGAGCGCCGTAGCGCACCGTTCATCGAGCCTTTGATGGGCTATACGGGTAGTACCGACACGCTCCCACAGGTTGAGCTGGAATTTCCAACCCTTGAATCAGCAATCCGTTATGCGGAGCGGCAGGGGCTGACCTACAGGGTGCAGCGTCGGGTGAATAAGCCGGCGGCAAAGCAGAGAACCCGCCGGCGAACGTACCGACCTCATGCCTTCTCCGACTCGACATTGCTACGGCTCGGCCTCGCGGCACGTCAGGAGAGCTACGGACAGGCACTGGACGCCGGGTTGCAGACCCACGATGGTCCCGCAACATGGCCATCGCCTGCTGACGTTGTCTGCGATCGCACGCTGACGCTGCAAGCAAAGCGGACGATCCTGATGAACTGGGCCTGGACGGAGTACCTGATCGACCGGGCAATCAACGAGGGAATGTCTGAGAACGACCGGCCGTCGCGCCTTCACGAGGTCGAGCAGGCACTGCTTGACCTCGAGCGCAACGTCGAGAGGCGAGATCTTCAGCCGACGATCAACCGAGATGCCGCGTGAGGTGGAGCCATGAACCCATCTATCGTCTTCGATTGCGAGAAGATCCTGCCCAACAGGTTCGCGCTGACTATGGCTGCGGCCGCACGAAGCCGCGCCCTTTATCGAGGGGCGGAGCCGAGGCTGGATCCTTCCGATGCCTGCGTCAGCGAACTCGCGCTGCAGGAGATTGCAAGAGGCTCGTTCTCCAGCAGCGAGCTCGCACCCTTTCTGGGCGGACCGGCAGGAACAAAGCGACTTCACTCCGCCGATCCGGCCACTCACCTTCGCGGCAACGGCGAACAATCGCCGCTGCAGCACCCGTCTCCACGCCACCGGAGGCGGTTCAATGATGATGCAAACAAGTGAGGAGAAACGACAATGATGAAATCTCAGTCTTCGAAGGACCGTGCAGCATTCGATATCATCAATATCGTTGCTGGGCTGGCTCTTTTCCTGTCACCCTGGCTCCTCGGTTTCGCAACCGAGGCCTATGCTGCGTGGAACGCCTGGATCGTCGGCCTTGCCATTGCCGTGATCGCCGCCGCCGCTCTCTTCGCATTTTACGAGGCGGAAGAATGGATCAACCTCGTGCTCGGCGTCTGGGCCGTAGTGGCGCCATGGGTTCTGGGTTTCTCGGCGGTGGGCGCTGCGATGTGGGCACATCTGATTGCCGGCATCGTGGTCGCGGTTTTCGCCGCAGGCAGCATCTGGTTTACCCACAACCACCCGCTGTCGACCACCTGAGGCAAAACGAGCGGGCCCGGAACTCCGGGCCCGCTTCTTTGTTTGCATTGGGCTGGGCGGCATTGACCTCCCGTCAAATCCAAGGAGCAAACTATGTTCGATATCCTCCAGGGATTTCATAGGATTGCCGCGTCGGTCGTGATCGCCTTTGCAGCAATCCTGCTTACGATAGCGCCGGTCACCGCGCAGACGCCGGAATCCGGCACCGCTTCGGCGTCACCTCCATCTCTGGCGCCGATGCTTGAACAAGTCACGCCGGCCGTCGTCAACATCGCGGTCGTCTCCCGCGCACCGTCGCGAGACAATCCTCTCTTCAGCGATCCCACCTTCCGCCGGTACTTCAGTCTGCCGCAACAGCAACGACGATCGAGGATGAGCGCAGGATCCGGCGTCATCGTCGACGCCGCAAAAGGCTATGTTCTCACCAATCATCACGTCGTCGATGGCGGCAGTGAGATTTCAGTAACGCTGAAGGATGGACGAGAGCTTTCGGCCAAATTGATCGGCAGCGACAAGGAAACGGACATCGCTCTGTTGCAGGTCAATGCTGCAAATCTTACCGCTATCCAGATCGGGGATTCCTATGCACTTAAGGTTGGCGACTATGTCGTGGCGATTGGCAATCCGTTCGGGCTTGGCCAGACTGTTACGTCAGGCATCGTCAGTGCGTTGGGGCGAAGCGGTCTGAATATCGAAGGCTACGAGGACTTCATTCAGACAGATGCATCGATCAACCCCGGAAACTCCGGTGGTGCCCTGGTGACGCTCGACGGCAAACTGGTCGGCATCAATACCGCAATCCTAAGCCCCGCCGGCGCCAACGTCGGTATCGGCTTTGCTGTGCCGAGCAGTATGGCGGCGACGGTCATGAACCAGTTGATCGCGCACGGTAAGGTGGAGCGCGGTGAGCTCGGCATCGGCATTCAGGATCTGACGCCGGAGCTGGCGGAGGCTCTCGGACTCGGTGACCTCCGCGGCGCACTGATCGCCAACGTCCAGTCGGGCTCGCCGGCTGAACAGGCCGGACTGAAGACCGGAGACGTGGTCACCGCAACCGACGGACGCCCGATCGGTGGTGCGACTGACCTCAGGAACCGCATTGGCCTCATGCCTGCCGGCAGCAAGCTGAGCCTCACAGTGAAGCGCGGCGACGAGGAGAAGGTGATCACGGCCACCATTGCAATGGACGATCGGTCATCCGCAGCTCTCTCCGGCACGCCGCTCGAGGGCGCTATGATGAGGAATGCTTCTGGCGAAGAGGCGCAGCAAGCCGGAGGCTACGGTGTGGTGATCGAAAAGGTGGCTTCCGGCAGCGCGGCCGCCGGCGCCGGCCTTCAAGCAGGTGATATGATCGTCGCGCTCAATAGAGTTCCGGTCGCTTCGGTCACCGAGCTGCAGCGCAGGATCGCCGAAAAACCTGGCGTATTGGCGCTCGAACTAGTCCGTGAGGGCGCGCGACTGCTTCTGGTCGTCCGGTAGGAGTAGACGGCCATGGAGATGAACAGGAAGACGCGCTTCAACATCTGGTACTGGATTATCGCTTTCTTGCTTCTGGCGGCATTCCAGTCCTTTTTCGCGACTACTCACCAGATTGCGCGGATTCCCTACAGCCAGTTCGAGACGGATCTCAAGGATGGGAAGATCGCCGAGGTTGCCGTTTCCGACAATTTTATCCAAGGCCGGTACAAGGAGCCGCAGAATGAGCGCCCCTTTTTCGTCACGACACGGGTCGAGCCCGATCTGGCCGAGCAGCTCCGGCAATACGGAGTAGTCGTGACGGGTCAGATCGAGAGCACATTCCTGCGCGATCTGCTGTCGTGGCTCATCCCCGTGGCGCTCTTTGTCGGCGTCTGGATGTTCATGATCAGGCGCATGGGCGGCGGGCTCGGCGGAGGCCTGATGCAGATCGGCAAATCGAAGGCCAGGGTCTATGTCCAGACCGACACTGGCGTGACGTTCAACGACGTCGCCGGCGTCGACGAGGCCAAGGACGAACTGAAGGAGATCGTTGATTTCCTGAAGGACACGGCGGGTTACGGCCGCCTTGGCGGGCGTATGCCAAAGGGTGTGCTTCTAGTGGGTCCACCTGGAACCGGTAAGACGCTTTTGGCGCGCGCCGTCGCGGGCGAAGCCGGTGTGCCGTTTTTCTCGATCTCCGGGTCGGAGTTCGTCGAAATGTTTGTCGGTATCGGTGCAGCGCGGGTCCGGGACCTGTTTGAGCAGGCGCGCGCCAAAGCACCCGCCATCATCTTTATCGATGAGCTCGATGCTCTCGGCCGCGCTCGTGGGATTGGCTCCATGACTGGCGGGCACGACGAGAAGGAGCAGACGCTGAATCAGCTTCTGGTCGAGCTGGATGGCTTTGATCCCTCCACTGGCCTCGTCTTGCTGGCCGCAACCAACAGACCGGAGGTACTTGATCCCGCTCTGCTGCGTGCCGGTCGTTTCGATCGGCAGGTGCTGGTGGATCGGCCGGACAAGTCGGGCCGACTCCAGATTCTCGGCGTGCACCTTAAGAAAGTGAAGCTCGCGGCGGATGTCTCACCGGAAAAGGTCGCCGCGCTCACACCGGGATTCACTGGCGCCGACCTCGCCAATCTCGTCAACGAGGCAGCCCTGCTCGCCACACGCCGTCGGGCGGAGGCGGTGACGATGGCCGATTTCAATGACGCCGTCGAACGCATCGTCGCCGGTCTCGAAAAGCGCAATCGGCTGCTCAATCCAAGGGAGCGTGAAATCGTCGCCTATCATGAGATGGGACATGCGCTGGTCGCCATGGCGCTGCCCGGCGTCGATCCGGTGCACAAAGTGTCCATCATTCCCAGAGGGATCGGCGCCCTCGGCTATACCGTCCAGCGTCCGATCGAGGATCGCTTCCTGATGACGCGGGAGGAACTGGAGAATAAGATGGCGGTGCTGCTCGGTGGCCGCACGGCGGAATGGATCGTCTTTGGCCATCTTTCGACCGGTGCTGCCGACGATCTCGTTAAAGTTGCCGACATTGCCCGCGCGATCGTCACACGCTATGGCATGACTGACAAGCTGGGGCACGTGGCCCTGGAGAAAGACCGGCGCGCGTTACTGGGGGCTGATCCGCTGTATTACGGTCCGCAGGAGCGCGACTATTCCGATGAGACTGCAGCGAGGGTTGACGAGGAGATCCGCCGGATCGTCGACCATGTCTTCGATGAAACGGTGGCGCTCCTCAGGCAGCGGCGAGAGATACTGGATCGGTCTGCAAGGCTTCTCCTCGAGAAGGAAACTCTCGATGAGCGTGAATTGCAGGTGCTTGTGGACACCGTTGAACAGCCGGGACTCGGCCCGGCCGCAACCCCACCGGTAGCATAACAATGACGCCGCTGATGGCCGGCTCGGCGGAGACTTTTGTTTTCGTTACTTCGATGGGAGCTGAAGTTTTTCCCTCTGCATCACGTCGCCAACCCGGCGCAGCCCAACCTGCAGCCCTCCCACTCGACGGTCTCGCGGTCATCGGCAACGATGCCAACACCCCCGCGGTGCTGAGGGATTGAAGTCGAGCACCGAAAAGCTTGCCAGGAGGTCCGCGCGGCCATCAGGTATCGGGGCCATCTCTCCGATATTGCGCTGTTGATCCCTGTCCGATTGCGCACAGACGCCGACGAACGGGAACTGCCGCGCAACAGCAAGGTTCGGTCGACTGGCATCGTACGCAGCTAAAGAAGGAGGCTCGTCAATGGAGACGATCATCAAAGCTGACCCGGACGTCAGTTGGGGAGCCCCCGTGTTCGTTCGTATCGGAAATGGCTTCCTCGAGCGTATCGACGGTCCTAAGGCTGCATTGGAAGCCTTGCTCCATCGTTGGCCATCGCAATCGCAACCAGAATACGCGGCTGCAAAATGCAGATGCTCAGACGCCATCAGACACCGTGGAGGCGCTGAGCTTGCCCGCAGGACGTTCATGGAGGCTGCTGTCGCTGCGAGGGTGCTCTCATGAGCGTTCCTGTGGACGGTTCGGCTGCGCGGAATTTCGCGGCTTGCGGGCCGGAATCGAACCGGCTTGTCACCATAACATCAGCAAGTGCTTAATTGCCGTCCGCCGATGGATGAGTCCACGCAGTGGAAGATGTATATACCAGCCGATCTACAAAATGGCGCGAGACCTGGCCAGGAGAGACACCCTGACTTCAGCGGTTTCGACGGCGAACAGTCGTTCGACCGCGTCCCATGCCGGATGGTCGAGAAGGACTACGAAAAAATTGTTGGAATTGCATGGTTGGCTGGTGGTCAATAGCTCCGGCATCGACCATTGCATGAGCTTGGATGAGCGGCACCGACAGCCGGCGCTGATAAACGCACCGCAAATGTGCAATGGAATCTACCTGCGTTCCACGTCCATGAAGCGGAAGAATTTCAGCCTTCGTACCCGTGCTCGTCAACCAGCGCCGGAGGTTTCCGCGTCTATCGGACCGGACCGCGGGCAAAGGCGCTTAGTCAAGTCCTGGAAGAGAGTATCTCGGGAGGAGTACTGGACGAGGTCGATGGCAAGGGTCAGGGCGCGACGGCCTTCATTACTATCGATCTCGCAGTCGTTCTTTGTACACCACTGCCGAACCGCGGTGATGACGAGCTCGATGTCTTGATCGGGCAATGAAATGAGGGACTGAAGCATTTCTATGCCTCCAAGATCCGATAGGAGCGTCTTGTCACCCTCTAGTGTCAGGCCAGGAGAGGAGACCGATATCACTAGTGGTGAGACGTGGACGACGGCGCGTTGACCTTCAGCGAGTCGGGGCTATCAAACCTAGTGATCAACAGCGTGACCAGTTCCTCGCGCGTCCTGTGTCCTTGATTATAGAGGTCGACCGCCGCGCTGCAAAGCAACTGCATTGATTGTTCCGTTGGCGTGGCGTGATTATGCCGGCACCAGGTCCGAACAGCGTCCGAAAGCACGTTCACGTCTTCTATCTGGAGTGAGAGATTGAAGTTCGCCATATCATCCTCCTTGAGCCTCGCAACAGCTCGCCCGGATCGCGATAAGAACCGTAGTGCATCAACCTCCCAAGGCCAACCATCCGTGCGGTTGCGGACAGTTGCCGGCGGCGACATGGCATAGTGGCGAACGCGTTACCGATGTTGTTGCTTTGGCCGCGACAGACAGGCAAAATGAACAGGCTATCCTGCCGGCCACGCCGGGCTGTGAAGGATTTCGAACGCTTCTACTTCAACATTCTGTCTGAAGCAGGCTCGCTCGACGACTGGGAAGGAACCGAGCTTGCTGATCTGGAGGCCGCTCGTGTTGAGGCGGTGCGTGATGCTCGCGCATTGATGAGCAGTGCCGTGCTCCTCGGACATGACATTTCGTCAAGAAGCGTCGAGATCAGAAACGAAACAGGCGATATCCTGCTCGTATTGCCTTTTTCGGAAGCGGTTAAGCGAGTGGGCTAATCTACCTGGCGCGGAGCGGACCCAGCAGCTTTTCGTATTCGCGCTCCGGCACTCCATAGCAGCCACCGGCAATTTCGATCAGTTTTTCCCTGTCCATTATTCGCACGTTTCCGCGGGTCGATCGGATCGCGTGGACGCCTTCAAGGACGTGTAGTTCATTGGTGACGCCCGAACGCCGGACGCCGAGCATCAATGCCAGAAATTCATGGGTAATGGCCAGGTCATTGCCTTCAAGGCGGTCGTGACACATCAGGATCCACCGCGCCAGCCGCTCATGCATATTGTAGCGGGCGTTGGCGAGCGCCGAATGGGCGAGCTGCAGCACGGTTGTGTGAACATAGCGAAGGAAGAACGCTTTCATCTCGAGATCATCGGCGAGGGCGCGCTGAAACGTCTCCATCGGCACCATAATTCCGGACCCTGCGACCTGCATGAAGGTGCGCGTGGGGGTGGTCTCTACCGCCAGAACGACGTGCATGCCGGATGCGCCTTCGCGCCCGATGTGGCCGATTTCCACCACCTCTTCATCGATGCTGCTGACCACCATGGATGCCAGGCCTCTTTCCAAGAAGCAGACATGCGTGGTTGGGACGTCGCTGGCAACAAGAACGTGCCGTATTGGCAGGTCGACGCGCTCCATCCCTTCCGAGAGGCGTGCGAAGCGGTCCGCGCTCAACATTTTCAGCAGGGTGTTTTCGACAGTCGATTGGTCAAGGTGAGTCATAGCGGCTCCGCATGGGAGCTTGGATGTCAAAACCAAACGCCTGTGAGTTGGTGAAAAACTACGGGACGGCCGTTGGTTTGACCATAGGTCCCAAGGAACTGTGCGTTTATGACAAAACCGCACATAAGCCGCTGAAATTGTTGACAACCAGCGACGAGAAATCGGTAGCGATCTTTCGATACCTGGCAAAGACCTTAGCACATTTTGCCTCGGCATGCGCGCTCATTGCGAAAGGACGAGCGATTCCTAATATTAATATCTGCCTTTTGTGGATCGTTGACATAAATCGCAATCAATCTCGCCAGCCAAGTCGGCGGCAATGCGCTTCGGCGGTCAGGACGGCCGCCTTTCGGTCAGCATAGGGACCCGGCAGATAGACCGTGACGCCGCGGAAACTGACGATCACCGCCTTTGCCACATATTGAAGACGATAGCCATATCAGGCTCGTAAGCCACTTTGTTTTCCTGACCACGTTACACCATCGAGATGTGCTCTGAGATGGGGCAGGGAAGGTCAACTCGACGGAGCTGAGGCGCGCGCTGGACAGGTGGGATGCTCGACTGCCGCTTCGTTGGCCGCAAGTGGAAACCGCAAAAATGCCTACATTCGTCATCCCTGTCACGTCCGGTTGACACGGCACGGACCTCGGAACTGAGAAGCATCCAGCCCGCATTTTGTTCCAATTCAGCCCGTTGAGATGAGGTGATGGAAACATAAAGCGCGTCAGCCGACCTGCTCGACATTGAGGGTGCCGGCGGGAAGCGGCCTGATCAGAGACTTCGCCGAGACAGATGGATCGAGCCAGTCGGCCCAGGCGTCCCGCTCAAGTATGACGATCTGCCGGTCGTGGTAAGGCGCGATATCCGGGCCAGGCTCCATCGTCAGCATGGCGAAGGCTTGCCCGACGTCATCCGTCTCGCGCCAGATGCCGGCGATGCAGAAAATTGGTTCGTCCTTCTTGGTGAACAGCCACTTGTCCTTGCGCTTTTTGCCTTTCTCGGTTGGTTCGGTGAACTCGTAGAAACCATCGGCGACGATCAGGCATCGGTTAGAATCGAACTCGCGTCCATCGGAGCGGAAATTATAGACCGGCCGCTTGTTCCGGCCAGGCCAGCTCCACCGGCGGCGGACGAGGTCCGCCTCGTCGCGCGTTCCCTCGAGTGTGCGGATGATCGGCGCTATATCTGTAATCTTGATGTCTTCGCGTGCCTCAATGTTCGGTGCACCTTCACCAAAGCGGATCTTGATCTTGAGATGGGCGAAGTCCTCCACAATCGACGCCACGTCCACCATCAGCCGATAATCATTGCACATGCTTTCCTCGCAGTTCTTGTTGTGAAGCGTGGTTCTTGCTATGTTCTACATATGATGAACGCGAAGGTTTTCCAGTCCGACGCACCGCTCGACGAGCGCCGCGTCATCATAAGACGGCGTGACGGCGATGTGGAGATGGTGGAGGTGCCCTGGGGGTTGCGTCCGCTCGATGGCGGCCTACGCGCGGCCAATGTCGTCCGCTCTAAAGGAAGGACGTTTCTAACGCACCGCTGCCTGGTGCCGGCATCCGAGTTTCGCCATCGCAGTGGAGCGAGGAACTTCTGTTTCTCGCTCAAGAACGGTGACTGGTTCTATTTCGCCGGTATCTGGCGGCAGGCGTCCCATGGCTGGCCGGAAGCCTACGCCATCCTGACCATCGAGGCGAATGCCGACATTGCGCCCTATCATGACCGGCAGATGGCGGTGCTGACGCGTGATCAGCAGATGGACTGGCTCGATGGGCTTCTACCGGAAGAGGAAATCCTGCGGCCACTCCCGGCAGGTACATTCCGCGTCAAGCCTCTTTCGAACGTTCCGTTCCAGTCATCGCTGGCAGTCTAAAGCGCGAGCCGCAACTGCGGCGCTTTATCACCTGCGTTGCGCCAGTGAGGACAGCAACACGTCGGGCGGGGGGCCATGACCGTCGAGCCGCTTGATCCGCGAAGTTGTGTCGGCGGGGTGCCTTCAGGCGTGGGGATCGAGAAGAAATTGCAGACACGACACGACGATGCCGACTTGTCCCCGCAATTCACACAAAGGGATTAGCGCTCGCAAACGCTCGGAAAAAAAGTCGGCCGCCGCTATTGGGCTGATTCTCATGGGTATTCTGCTGATTTCTAATGTTCAGGATAATATTCCCATTCCTCCGGTTGCTTGACTCTTTTATAGGGTGGGAACAGAAAGAGAACATCCGCATTTTGTTCGACATGATGTCGGCCGCCAACACGACCGTGAAGAGAGCCGTGAATAATGACTGCTGCCCGTGAAAGGGTGATTTCCGATCTGCGCGAGCGCATCGCCTCGCTGGAAGGCGTGTCAGCCAGAAAGGCTGGCTGTCTTTCATTCGGCGTGCCGGAAATCGATGCAGTCCTGCCGGGAGGTGGCCTTGCCCATGGCGCCCTACACGAATTTGCAGGCGGCGGATCGGGCACGGTGGATGGCGCGGCGGCAGCCCTGTTTGCGGCGGGCATCGCAGCACGCACGAAGGGCCCGATCGTCTGGTGCCTGACACGTCCGGACCTGTTCTTTCCGGCGCTCGCTGAGGTCGGTCTCCATCCCGACCGGGTGATCTTTGTCGAATCCGACAAGGAGGAAGACGTGCTCGCCAATATGGAGGAGGGGCTGTCCTTCGGCGGGCTCGGCGCCGTCGTCGGTGAACTCGTTCGCCTGCCGATGGTCGGCTCGCGCCGGCTGCAGCTGGCGGCTGAGCGAACGGGCACGATGGCGCTCGCTGTGCGACGCTGGCGACGGCAGACGGAGGCGAATGATTTCGGCCAGCCGACGGCGTCGACCACGCGGTGGCGGGTCAGCGTCATGCCGTCGGAGGAATTGCCGGTGCCGGGTGTGGGGAGGGCTCAATGGTTGCTGGAATTGATGCGCGTGAAAGCGGGTGAATGTGCTGAGTTTCTCGTGAGGGCGTGCGATGACAAGGGTCGTCTCGATCTATCTTCCGGATCTGCCGACGGATCGCATTCGTCGCGCCGATCCGTCTATTCCGCCTGAACAGGCAATCGCCGTGGTTGCCAGGAGCGGCTCGAAACGCTGGGTGTCGGCCGCCGACGCGGCCGCCAGGAAAGCCGGCGTGCATGTCGGCATGCCGGCGGCCAAAGCGCAGGCGCTGTTCCGCGGTCTGATGCTGGTCGATGCGGATCCTGCAAAGGATGCCGCAGCACTCGAACGCATTACCCTTTGGGCGCTGACGCTCTATTCGCCGATCGTCGCGGTCGATGGGATCGACGGCATCGTCATGGACACCGAGGGTGCCGATCACCTGCAAGGCGGCGAACTTTCCATGGTGACGAAGATCGCCAATCAGTTCCTGGCAAAGAAGCTTACTTCACGTGTCGCCATCGCCGACACCTGGGGTGCGGCCCACGCCTGCGCCCGCGCCATCAGCCGCGAAACGGTCATCGTGCCTTCAGGTGAGACCGTCCGCGCGGTCGAAAAGCTGCCGATATCGTTGCTGCGCCTTCCCGGGAAAGTCGTCAGCGACCTGCGCACGCTCGGCTTCCAGACGATCGGCGAATTGGCCAACACGCCACGCGCGCCGCTGACGCTTCGTTTCGGTCCGGAGATTGGCCGGCGGTTGGATCAGATGTTCGGCCGCATCTGCGAACCGATCGATCCGATCCGCACCGCCGAGCTCGTCGAGGTGAGCCGCGCCTTCGCCGAGCCGATCGGTGCTGCCGAAACCATCAACAAATATGTCGGCCGGCTGGTCGTGCAACTGATCGAGGAACTGCAGAGGCGCGGCCTTGGTGTTCGCCGCGCCGACCTGGTCGTCGAAAAGGTTGACGGTACGCGGCAGGCAATCCGCGCCGGCACGGTGAAGCCGGTGCGCGACGTCGCCTGGCTGACAAAGCTGTTTCGCGACCGGACGGAAAAGATCGAGCCCGGTTTCGGGATCGAGAAGCTGACCCTGGTTGCGGTGATGGCTGAGCCGCTGGAGGAGCGCCAGAAGTCCTCCTCGCTGGTCGAGGAGGAAGTGAAGGACGTGACGCCATTGATCGATATCTACGGCAACCGCGGGCAGCGCGTGTATCGGGTGGCACCGGTTGCCTCCGACGTGCCCGAGCGCTCCGTCCAGCGCATCAGTCCTGCTGCCGATCCGGTGGAGGTCACCTGGGTCAGCCATTGGCGCCGGCCGGTCCGGCTGCTCGCCCGTCCCGAGCTGATCGAGGCCATCGCCTTGCTGCCGGACCGGCCGCCGGTCTCGATCACCTGGCGCGGCAAGCGCCGGAAGGTCAAGCGCGCCGATGGTCCGGAACGGATTTTTGGCGAGTGGTGGCGGCGCGACGCCGAGATGGAGGCGGTGCGGGACTATTTCGTCATCGAAGACGAGGCCGGCGAGCGCCTTTGGGTGTTTCGCTCCGGTGATGGCATCGATCCGGAAACCGGAAGCCATCGCTGGTTCATCCACGGGATCTTCGCATGAGCTATGCCGAGCTACAGGTCACCACCCATTTTTCTTTCCTGCGCGGTGCGAGTTCGGCGCAGGAGCTGTTCGAGACCGCCAAGGCTCTTGGTATCGAAGCCCTCGGCATCGTCGACCGCAATTCGCTGGCAGGGATTGTCCGGGCACTTGAATCATCCCGCGCCACCGGTCTGCGCCTCGTTGTCGGTTGCCGGCTCGATCTGCAGGACGGCATGTCGTTGCTGGTCTACCCGACCGATCGGGCTGCCTATTCCCGGCTGACCCGCCTCATCACGCTCGGCAAGTCGCGCGGCGGCAAGAACAACTGCATCCTGCATTGGGACGATGTCATTGCCTACGCCGACGGCATGATCGGCATTCTTGTGCCGGATCTGCCGGATGACGCCTGCGCGATCCAGCTGCGCAAGATGGCCGAGCTGTTTGGTGATCGGGCCTATGTGTCGCTCTGTCTGCGGCGCCGGCAGAACGACCAGCTGCGGCTGCATGAGATTTCCAATCTCGCGGCGCGGTTCAGGGTGCGGACGGTCGTCACCAATGATGTCCTCTTCCATGAGCCAGGCCGCCGGCAGTTGCAGGACATCGTCACCTGCATCCGGACCCGCACCACGATTGACGAGGTGGGCTTCGAGCGCGAGCGCCACGCCGATCGCTATCTGAAGCCGCCGGAAGAAATGGAGCGGTTGTTTCCGCGATATCCTGAGGCCCTGGCACGAACCATGGAGATTGTCCGTCGCTGCACGTTCTCGCTCGAGGAGCTTACCTACCAATATCCGGAGGAGGCGATCGTGCCGGGCAAGGATGCGCAGGCTTCGCTGGAGCATTATGTCTGGCAATGCGTGCCCGATCGCTATCCCGAAGGTCTGCCGCCCGATGTATTGAAGGTCGTGCGCCACGAGCTCGATCTCATCCGCACCATGAAATACGCGCCCTATTTTCTGACCGTCTTCTCGATCGTGCGCTATGCGCGGTCTGAAGGTATCCTTTGCCAGGGGAGGGGCTCCGCTGCCAACAGCGCCGTCTGCTACATTCTCGGCATTACCAGTATCGACCCCTCGACAAACGATCTTCTGTTCGAACGCTTCGTGAGCCAGGAGCGCGACGAGCCGCCGGATATCGATGTGGATTTCGAGCACGAGCGGCGCGAAGAGGTGATCCAGTGGATTTATCGAACCTATACCAGAGAAAAGGCAGCGCTCTGCGCCACCGTAACCCGCTACCGGGCGCGCGGCGCGATCCGCGATGTCGGCAAGGCGCTCGGCCTGCCGGAGGACGTGATCAAGGCGCTGTCGTCCGGCATGTGGTCATGGTCGGAGGAGGTCTGCGATCGCAATGTCCGCGAGCTCAATCTCAATCCAGACGACCGGCGTCTTGTGCTGACTCTGAAGCTTGCCCAGCAGCTGATGGGCGCGCCACGGCATCTCGGCCAGCATCCGGGCGGCTTTGTCCTCACCCACGATCGGCTCGACGATCTCGTGCCGATCGAGCCCGCCACGATGAAGGACCGTCAGATCATCGAATGGGACAAGGACGACGTCGAAGCCCTCAAATTCATGAAGGTGGACATCCTGGCGCTTGGAATGCTGACCTGCATGGCCAAGGCCTTCGATCTGATCCGCGAGCACAAGGATCGGGATCTTGATCTCTCGAAAATCGAGCAGGAGGATCCTGCGACCTATGCGATGATCCGCAAGGCCGATACGCTCGGCACCTTCCAGATCGAAAGCCGCGCGCAGATGGCGATGCTGCCGCGGCTGAAACCCCGAACCTTCTACGACCTCGTGGTGCAAGTCGCCATTGTCCGGCCCGGCCCGATCCAGGGCGACATGGTGCATCCCTATCTGCGCCGCCGCGAAGGCAAGGAGGCGGTCGAATATCCGACGCCCGAGCTTGAGGCGGTGCTCGGCAAGACGCTGGGCGTGCCGCTGTTTCAGGAGTCGGCGATGCGGGTGGCGATGGTCTGCGCCGGCTTCACCGGTGGCGAGGCCGACCAGCTGCGCAAGTCGATGGCGACCTTCAAGTTCACCGGCGGCGTTTCGCGGTTCAAGGACAAGCTCGTGTCCGGCATGGTGAGGAACGGCTACACGCCCGAATTCGCCGATAAGACCTTCTCCCAACTCGAAGGCTTTGGCTCCTATGGTTTCCCGGAGAGCCATGCGGCTTCGTTCGCGCTGATCGCCTATGCGTCGAGCTATATCAAATGCCACTATCCGGAAGCCTTCTGCGCGGCGCTCATCAATTCGCAGCCCATGGGTTTTTACGCGCCCGCCCAGATCGTCGGCGATGCGAGAGCCCACGGCGTCGAGGTGCGGCCGGTCTGCATCAATCGGTCCCGGTGGGACTGTACGCTGGAGCGGATCGGCGATTCTGGCCGCCACGCAGTTCGGCTCGGCTTCCGGCAGGTGAAAGGACTGGCGGTCGCTGACGCGGCGCGCATCGTCGCGGCACGCATGGACAATGCCTTTGCCTCGGTTGATGATATGTGGCGCCGATCCGGTGTGCCATCGGAGGCGCTCCTCCAGCTTGCCAAGGCCGATGCCTTTCTGCCGTCGCTGAAGCTCGAACGGCGCGACGCGCTCTGGGCGATCAAGGCGCTGCGCGATGAACCCCTGCCGTTGTTTGCGGCGGCTGCCGAACGGGAGATGGCTGCAATCGCCGAGCAGCAGGAGCCGGAGGTGGCACTTCGGCAGATGACAGACGGCCATAACGTCATTGAGGACTACAGCCATACCGGGTTGACATTGCGGCAGCATCCGATCGCCTTCCTGCGCAAGGATTTATCAGTGCGCAACATCATCACCTGTGCCGAGGCGATGAATTCGCGGGACGGGCGGTGGGTCTATACATCAGGTCTTGTCCTGGTGCGGCAAAAGCCCGGATCGGCCAAGGGCGTCATGTTCATCACCATCGAGGACGAGACCGGGCCGGCCAATCTCGTCGTCTGGCCAACACTATTCGAAAAACGCCGGCGGGTCGTGCTCGGGTCCTCGATGATGGCGATCAACGGCCGGATCCAGCGGGAAGGGGACGTCGTGCATCTTGTCGCCCAGCAGCTGTTCGACCTGTCAGGCGATCTGAGCGGCCTTGCCGATCGTGATGAAGAGCTCCAGCTGCCGGCCGGCCGTGGTGATGAGTTTGCCAGAGGCAATGGGCCTGATCCACGGGATAAGCTGAAGCCGGTTATAGCCCCGCGCGACATGTTCGTGCCTTTATGCCGAACTCGGCATAACGGAATTTATCCCGAGCCCGATACTATGCCGAGTCCATTCCCTAAAGCCCGAGATTTCCGGTAATCCAGGATCAAAAGCTCGGCATAGTTTGAAGGCGTTGGAAGACCAGGCTCGGCCCGAACCGGTCATGGCATCGGCTCACGCTTCGGCCAGCATTGTAAAGGAGCCGGGAATAGTTGGGTCTTTCCAATCGGGATGCTCGTCGAGCCTTGCAATCCTAAACCCCGCGTTTACGGCTGCAGTCACGATCTCTCCCAAAGTCCAGAACCGGTACATACACCTCCCGAGACTTTCGCCGTCTTGGGCGGGGTTCGGAACGTCCGCCTCGATCAGGTCCGTCTGGAAGTAGTGGTGCGGGCCTTCTGGCCAGTACAGTTTGCGTTGAATGGGATGAAATTCATTCAAAAGGAGAGTGCCACCATCTGTCGCAAGCTCTCGCATCACTTGGAAAAAGCGGTTTAAGTCTTGGTGGTAGTGAAGAATGCCAAGCTCAAGCACCAAGACGTCGAATTGGCGGTTTCGGCCGAGTTCATCTGCCTTCAGGACATCACAGAGAGCATAATCGATAACCACACCCGCACATGCTGCGAGTTCAAGAGCAAAGCGCCTGTTGTCTTCTGCAAAATCGATCACAAGAACATCCGCGCCCAGATGGGCCAGGGCGACCGCAACGCGTCCATGCGAGCCTTGCACATTGCAGATGCGCTTGCCCGCAACCTCCCCAAGATATGGCAGGAGTCGCCGGAGAACCTGCCCCGGTTCAGCAACAATTCTCCGCGCCTCGGCCTCCGGGCTACCAAACGCCGATAGCCACGCGTCAAATCGTTGAGCGTTCCAAGCATGGCGGTTCGCTTCGGTTCTTTCGTCGGATGCTTCGCTTGTCATCGCTCAACACTATCGTGAGTTCAGATGTCTGCAAATGGCGCTCTACTGCCTAGTGAACGTTCCTCGATGTTTGGTGCGCTCGGCGTGACATCGCGGCCCTCACCGCGATGTCAATAGCTTTGGCAGGGATCAAAGTTTGTCAAGAAACGCCAATAGCTCGTCGCCAGCCCTGAACCGGCCAGGCAATTGTCCATTGAACGGGTCGATCTTGGCTAGAGCGACCTCCTTGATTGCCAGTTGGGCATGTAAGTACGGCTGTGTGGACCGCGTGGACTCATGGCCGAGCCACAATGAGATCACCGTGCTGTCGACACCGGCATCCAGCAACTCCATCGCCGCGCTATGTCGAAGGACATGGGGTGATATCCGCTTTGATCGTAACGACGAGCAGCCCTTCGATGCTGCCAAAACATATTTGGCCAGAAGATACTGGACTGCATCAGAACTCATTCGCCCGCCGTGAACGGTCGGGAAAAGAGCACTGCCGTTCCCAACCGGCGGCTCATCCAACCAGGCCTTGAGCGTAGCATTGAGCATTCTGGTGATCGGCGTAGTGCGTTCCTTGCGCCCCTTCCCAAAACACCGGATGTGCGCCCCTGTGCCAATGGTGACGGCACTTCGATCGAGGCCCACTAGCTCGGAGAGGCGCATCCCCGTCTGCACGGCTGTCAGCATCAAAACATAATCACGAGGCCCAACCCAGGTTCGTCGATCAGGAGCCGAGAGGATCGCTTCGATCTCGTCGCGAGTGAGAAACTGCACCTCCCGCTTCGACCCGATCTTCCCTGGGATCGCAAGGACACGCTGTATCTGCCCACTATATGTTGGTTCCTCGAAGGCCAAGAAGCGAAAGAAGCACCGGATTGCAGTTAGCCGAAGGTTATAGGTCGCGGGGCTGGCGTGGCGCTCGGAGTTCAGATCATCAAGGAATGCGACAACCAGCTTCGCATCGAAATCCTCCAGTCGAAGTTTAGACGGAAATTTGCCGGTTCGACAGTGTGCGAACTTCAGGAAGAGCTTGAATGTGTCGCGATAGGAGGCAATCGTATGTGGGCTCACGTTGCGCTGGCGAGCAAGGCGCTGCCCAAAGAAGCGTTCGATCAGTCGAGGTAGCGGATTGGTCATTCTGCCATCTCCCACCTTGCGTCGAGGCGAAGTCTTGCTTGATCCAGCAGATCGGGATGCGCGGTAAGATACCAATAGGTGGCGCTGACATGATTGTGCCCGAGATAGGTCGAAAGCTCAGGCAATCGCCGCTCAACGTCCTCACAATCCCGGTACCAGGACAGCAGCGTTCGAACGGCGAAGGTGTGGCGGAGATCGTGAATCCTGGGACCGTCACGCTCATCCGGCTGCCTCAGTCCCGCCTGGCGTGTCCAGCGGATAAAGGAGAAGTGTGGGTTAGCATGGATCACGGCCCTGCCAAGGTCTCCGGTAAAGAAGTATTTGCTTACCCGTCTGACCGGGTGATCGTCACGGATTGACGCATATCGCCGAAGCGCCAGCGTCGTACTCGGATGCAGCGGCACGATGCGGGTCTTTCCGAACTTCGTCTCACGGATCGTCAGCATGCCTGCTTCCAGATCGGCGTCCTCAGAAGCAACCGCGCCGCTTCTGAGAATCGAAGTCCGGTGGATGCCAGCAAGCCGAAGAAGCAATGATATGTCGGCCCTCGGAAGCTTCCAGGATGCATGTCGAGCATCGACTTCAGGAGATCGGCGATCTGTTCATCCGAATAGATGAAAGGACGCGGTCTTCGTTGTGGTGGAAAGATGTGCGAAGGCGGAATCTCGGTTTGGGGGTCGACCACCTGGAGATGGCGGGCAAAAGCTCTTATCGTCGAAAGGCGCGACGACCACGTTGCGGGTCCACATTGGTGGCTTGCCCAATCCACCGCAATCTTTGCAGTAACCCGCAGTTCGCCACGCGCAGTCGCATACCTCACAAAATTGCGCAAACGGCTCTCCTGAGTTTGGAGCTTGAATCCGAGTGAGCGCCGCAACGTCAGATATTGTTCAAGGGCATCGGACATATCCATCATAGAACCGCTCCTGCCCATGGCCGTGAGAGGGAACGCAGGCCCTCAATATCGAACTTCGCATATATCCTGGTGGTATCAGGGTCCTTATGGCGGAGGAGCTGGGCAAGCTCGGTCATGCCCACGCCAGACCTGATCGCAATCGTGGCGAAGGTGTGCCTGAAAATATGCGCGTGATGAGACCGCGTGCCTGAAACCTTTGCCCGCTTCAGCGCCCTGCGTGCGATCAGGATGACGGGCGTGGCCGTCTCGAACGGTGTGCATGGGGTCTGCACCCTGTGAAAGATAGTGCGGGACCCGGATGTTGGACGACCATGTAGGATGTAGTCCGATATTGCCGCCCCGACGTCCTTGTTCTGCTTCAGAGGCCCAGGTTATGGCGCTCTAGTCGCTTTTTCTCACGTCCAAGCGCATCAATATTTCATCATGGAACGTGTCGCCGACCTTGCCGACGCGTCATCGCTGCGAAGGACGGCGTAGTTCGAAGCGCTCCAATACTATCTCCAATTCAAATATCTCTGACGATAAACCAAGGAACATAATCATCCGAGGATTTGCAACAGAAAGGCCCTGTAGCTCATCCCTAAAACACCTCCTGTTGCTTTTGGGGCGTCGTAGTGCGAACCGTTGACGGTGACGCAACGGCCGGTGATCATCGTTGAATCGCACGAGGATTCGCCGAGATGGATTCTGATCAGGGCAGCACAATTGCACCTAGTAATACCGGCCCACGCCCGAAGCTCCACGATTGGGTGATTGAGCAGCGTGAGTACGACCGGCAGGAGCAGAGGCGTGGGCGACGCCATGCGTATGAATCCGTCGATCCACGTCGAACGGCTCTAGTCGTGATCGATATGGTCCCGTTTTTTGTCGAGGGAAGCGGCTATTGCAGAGGGATACTGCCCAACATCATTCGTCTCGCAGACGCTCTCCGCACCGCTGGTGGCACGGTGGCGTGGGTTATTCCCGGCTCCGATCAACCTCATCCAGACCTCACACGGGAATTCTTTGGCGAAGAGGAAGCGGAGATATTTAGGGCGTCGGGTGGGGCTGGCCCGATCTCGGAGAGAGTGTGGGCTGGCCTATCTCCGCAGACACAAGACCTGTATTTCGAGAAGTCCTCGTATAGCGCGTTCTTCCCCGGCTCTTCGGACCTGCCTGAGGCCCTTCGCGCTCACGGTATCGACACGGTTTTCATCACCGGGACGGTGACGAACATCTGCTGCGAATCCTCGGCCCGAGACGCGTATGCAAGCGGGTTCCGGGTAATTTTCATAGCTGATGGGACGGCTGCCAGGCGCGATCAGGATCACAACGCGGCACTCCACAATATCTATCGAAGCTTTGGCGATGTGCGACCGACAGACGAAGCCATTGCCCTTCTGTCCGCTAGACAGGTCTAAGGTAACCATTCGACGCAGGTTCGGAGAGATCAATGGAATAGCGGCAGCGCTGCATCTCTTATATTAATGATCGGCATAGTGACTCGCGTCGTTTCCAAGCGAGTGCAACCATCTCATCGGCAAGCGAGAAAGCAAAGCCAGAAACCGCAGAATCTCCCGTTTTCCACAATCTTGCAAAACGCGGTTTCAGCTCAAAATGCAACAGCCAGCAAACCGCCTCGATGTTCCATAAATAGGGGTTAAGCCGCACCAATGAGTTCACGGGTTTGCGGTGCGCATCTCTTCAAGACCGCTTCTCTTGCTAAAGGCTCCGTCTATACCCGCCAGGTCGCAATGAGTCGCGGTTCAGCTGGCAAATCGTCCTAGACAAGTGCTCGCGGAGTAGAATTCAGCGGCCTACTCCTTAGCAAGTCGGCGCAGGGCGTCCAATGGGTCAAAGTTTAGTATCCTCGCCAGCTCGAGAAACTCGACGACATCGACCCGGCGCTGTCCGCTCTCCAGTCGAGCAACAAAGGACTGATACTCCCCAAGTCTGTCGGCAAGCTCCGTCTGCGTGAGACCCGATGCCTCTCGCTTCTCGACCAGGAGCGCTATCAGCGCTCTATGCCTTTCCGTGCCGAGCGTCTTCGCCACGTTCACCCACCTTGCTTAAGATGGGGTGTTTGATTATATCTGATTTCCAGTTATCTTAAATTCAGATAAACTGCTTAATCCTCACGTCGATCGAGGAACCCACTCATGGAACTACGCCAGCTCTCCTACTTCGTGGCGGTGGCCGAGGAACTGCACTTCGGCCGGGCGGCAGCCAAGGTGCGCATCGCCCAGCCGGCGCTGTCGAACCACGTGCAGGCGCTGGAGCGGGAGCTCGGCTGTGCGCTGTTCATCCGCTCGACCAGGCGGGTGGAACTCACAAGGGCAGGAGAGATCTTCCACGAGCGCTGCGTCGGGATCCTGAGCGAGGTCGATCTGTCGGCGGAGATCACCAGGGCGGTGGCCGGCAAGACGATCCGGCAGATCAGGATCGGCACCGTCTATCCGGCGACCACCGGCGTGCTGCCGGCGTTTCTGGCAAAGATCGCCCGCAAGTACCCGGATATCCGCATCCATATATCAAGCGGCAATACCGGCGACATCATCCGCGGCCTGGAGAACGGCCAGATCAATCTCGGCTTCATCCGCCCGGTGGAAAACATCGGCTCCTTGCGCTTCTCCTCGATCGCCCATGAGCGCTATCTGCTGGCCGTTTCCCGGACCAACCGGCTGGCGGAGCAGGCGGAGATCGCCATCGACGATCTGCGCTCGGAAAGGATCATCGCCTTCAACCGCAAGAACCTCTCCTACACCGAGCGGTACTTCAACGAGAAGTTCGAGGAATACGATCTGACCGGCAACATCGCCTATAGCTGCGACGACACCTATTCGCTGGTGTCGCTGGTCTCGGCAGGCCTTGGCATCGGCTTTGCGCCGGAATGGACCGAGGGCCTGCCGAACCGGGCCTTCGAGCTGAAGGCGGTCAGGGGCATCGACTTCAGGATCGGGCTCGGTGTCGCCTGGAACAAGGAAGACCCAACCGCCTCGCGCGACGACATCGTCGATATCGCCCGCTCACTGGCTCGGCCGGCCAGGTGAGGGGTCCAAAGCCGGATGGAAAGTCAGAGATCATCCGTGAAGCCGGGGGCGCGATCATCTTGGGACAAAGGCAGGCTTCATCGGAAATCGGCACTTGATGTCCCTAGATCCGGCAATTTGAAGCTCGCCAAAATTGTATTTGCGGAGCACGAGATGGTTTCCAAATTGATAGCTCTGTGACGCCGCATCTGTAGTTACCAACCGCGGCCTCTTCTTCATCGTTGTTTCAGCAAAGCAATCACTTTCGATACTTGCATCAACACCTCGATACTGAAGTGGCCAATACGGGGATTTTGTTACCGATCTCACTATGTTTGCAATAAAATGCAATTTCGGCGCTAGTTAATAAACCTTGTTAAGTACCGTTTAAGATGTATTCTTGCCGCCGTGGGTTCAACGACAGGGGGCAATCATGGGCATTCTTGATCAATACCCAGAAGTCGGTAATTTCATCGATAAAACGGATTCTTACACACTATCGGCCAGTGAGATGAACTCAGGTGGTCGAGAATATCTCATCGTTACGCAGGTCGGCGAAGTGGATTCCGGCCAGCTGCTTTTCGAGATAACCAACCAGGGCCTGGTGTTAAAGGAATCCGATAATGCGGTCGTCATCGGTCCACGAATTGATACGTTCTCTCCGGCTGCGGCGCTCCGCTGTGAGGTTAGTGATTCAGGTGATATCAAGGCGGTGCATAACGAGTCGCTGGAATCCGTCGACCGATTTTCTTCGGCAACAGGACCAGACGGCGGAAACCTCGCCTGCGTTTGGGCAGTGAGGCACATCGCGAAGAACGCCCTCGGTCGATGGATTACGCGCACCGACGGCACCGCTGTTTTTGACCCGGAACTACGGCGATGCTTTGGCTCGAACATCAGCGAACGTGACGTTCCTGCCGGCGGGATTATCATATCGCCGACTGAGGGGTCGAACATTGGTCACGTGGGTATTCTTGGGCCCCCCACCGGTGACGACAGCAGGCTAATTTACTCGAACTCAAGCGCAGCGGCGCTCTGGAAGCAAAACTTCACATTAAAGAAATGGGTAGCCCGCTATCGCGACATGAAGAGGCTCAAAGTCCATTTCTATCCCATCCCTGTCTATCTGGATGGTGGATCAGCCTGATCAGCAGGTGCCCAGGCGCTAAATGTACATTGGAGGGGAAAATGATCGCGCTTCGCTTGAGCGGCGCCTTTGTCATCATATCGGCGACGGCTCAGTTGATCGCGCCTGGAATTGCAAGCGCGCAGGACGCACTTTCGAAAGCGACAACGCTTCCAAGCCAGGCGACAAACGATCTCATTCGTAGCCTGCCTGAAGTGGGTGCCAAGGTTTGGGCGTCGGAGAAGCCGTTGTTCCGCGATCTTGTGGTGGATCAGAACAATCTGAACGCTGCTGGACAGCAGAAGCTTGAAATGAACGATGGTCAGCAAAAGACAGTACCATTCGTCGTGCCAAATTCGATGATCATCCAATTCGACTCTGACGTCACGCCCGCTCAAGTCGATGACTATCTAAAGTCCAACAATCTCCCAGTCATTCAAAAATTCGAAAATATTGGCGCAGTCCAGGTCATAACCGATATTTCCAAATATTTTCACAGTGAAATTACGGACAAGAGCGCGAATGAGTCCATTCTCAGAGGCATGAACCAAGCAATCGACAGCTTCAAAAAGGACCCCCGCGTCCTCAGCGCGACGCCGGACGTTTTCCTATCAGACAAAACGGCTCATGAGGACGAGCTCGATGTGCGGAATATGATCGAGCCCACCGAAATAATAACCGGCGCATCTGGTGCGGCGTTGGCGTCAACGATTGACTGGGGCGTCAAGGATATCGAGGCAGACAAGCTTTGGTCTATGCCAGGAGCCAATGACGGGATCATATTCGGCGTGATGGATGTCGGATTTTCGCGACATGAAGACCTATCGTTCCTCGGGTTCCCCACGGACACTCATGCTGACAATCACGGCAACCATGTCGCGGGAATTGCATGTGGATTGCACAATTCGAAAGGCATCGAGGGCGTCCTACCCAATTGTTTTGTCCGTGCACGCTCCGGCGACGTCTTCTTCCAGTCCGGAGCCCAGACGCCCGAATTGCGCTTTGTCGTTCTCTTCAGCCAAATACTCGCGACCCTCAACAACTTCGTCGGTGGCGAAGACGACGTTTCCACCTACAACGTCAGCCTGGGGTATAATTGGCGCAGTAACTTCGGGATCAATCCCGATCTGCCTGAATCAAGCGCGTGGCGTTCGTTAGTGGAATCCCAAGGCGTAATCCTTGTGTCTATCCTCGAGGCAGCTAACAAAGATGGGAAAGTAATTTTTTCCGCTGCCGGCAATGACAGCAAAAAAGGTGAGACGCCAATCAGCTCAAAGTATGCCAGCCCGTTCAATTGGGCGGCATTGGCGGCCCGAGACAAAGGCATAGAAAACGGAGTTATAGTTGCCGCACACGACGCGGCAGGTAAGCGCGCAAACTTCTCGAATGTCGATGCCGACATTTCCTGCCCCGGTGTCGACGTGATGAGTTCGCTGGCCTTTGACGGACAGAGCAGCCCTTCAAACTCCTCCTATGGAAAGATGAGTGGGACTTCCATGGCCTCGCCATATTGTGCTTCTGCTCACGTCCTCTTCGGCCTGATCCGACCCGGGTACACCGGCGTGGAAGCAGTTAAGTGCATGGTTTCATCCGGGGTTCCCGGAGACGCGGCCGCGCCAATGCTAAAGCTGACAATGGCTCTCGCTAAATGCCCGCCTAAAAGTTGATCGCTTTTTTCTCGAACAAGGAGCTGAGAACAGGATGGATGTGCCTCTGGTTCTGGATGACATCGAGCTTGAGAAACGAAGCGACAGTCTCGTCTTTGAAGTAAAGAGAAGTGACGGCACCGCGCTGACCGAAGCCGAGTATCAAGCTCTTAGGCAACCTTACCCACCATTTCCAGGCCCGTCCCCTTCCGTTGATCACGAACTACAAGCGCGTCTGACGCGACCTTACAAGATTTGTGCTGAAGGGGACTCTTGGGTGAATATCCTCTGGCCAATCTCGAAGGTCAAAGGATTCAACGAGAGTTTCGTCGATATCATCGAGGGTGACCGTCGTTGCTTCGTAAACAACATCGGATGGCCGGGCGATGAGTTCTCGGACATTGTCGCGAAGGAGCAATATAAGGCTCCAATACAGAGCGGGATTTTCGGTTTTTTCATACTCTCCGGCGGAGGCAACGATTTTCTCGGCGGGCGGAGCTTGGCGCGTTTCGTAAAACCATTTTCGGCAGGCGGCGGTGCCAGCGATCCCTGGGCGTATGTTCGCAAGGATAATCTGAGGGCAATTTTTGCTGAAGTTGCTGCCGGTTATCAGCGGATCATCGACAACGTCCAGGCATGGAGCGGAAACACTCAAATTCTGCTACACGGCTATGACCATGCCATACCTCGCCCTGGTGGCCCGTGGATGGGTACGCCGTTCAGCGCGCTCGGCTATAACGCGAGTGATCCAATCGCGGCCGCAATCATCCGCGTCGTCGTTGACGAGTTTTACGGACTCCTGGCGGATTTTGATCGTCGGGAAAGCGGCGTCCATCTGATCAACGCCAGGGGGTGCTGCACCGGGCATTGGCATGACGAGCTCCATCCTGACAAAAGCGCAGCGATCAAAATAGCTCAAAAATACCTCGCAAAGATGGAGGAAATCACTCCGGTGGCTTGAGATCACCGCATCTCAGGCACTAGCTTCGGCCTCTGCCAAAAAGTTCGGAAGGGTTCAATAAGCAGCGCCTCGATTTGGCGAACCAAAGATGCGTAGAATGCCTTGGACGCGAGGAGAAACCGCATCGATGGCCTGCGCCATTGGCTGAAATGTCTGGCGGGCTTGTAATCGTGCGCCATCAACAGGCTGGGCGGATGCGGTGAATTTGCAACTAAACCATGTCGATTGACCACGAACCTAAGGGATATTAGGGATGTCTAACCAGATATTTTGTCGTGCGGCGTTGCTTTCCCTATTCATGCTGTCGTCGGGCTTAGATGCCTATTCTGCCGACTGCGGGTTTCAGCTAAGTTTCACGCGACCTGACGAAGGTGGATCGAGCGTTGTAAAGGTCTATCGCGGCAATGCTGTCTCCCAACTCAACGGCATCCGGCCGCTTCTCCTGGTCACGTCATTGAAGGTCAACACTGACGGGACGAAGATATCGTATCACGTTGATGATGCGACTGGACGACGCTGCGCCTCCGATCCGTCCGCGACCCCCTGTGCCATCAACAATATCCGGAACGCCTTCAATAACTCCGACAGGCCCGTCTCGGATTTCGGTGCAGTCCGTGACTCTGGGTTCCCTGTTAATAAAACTTGGCAGGTTCTCAGCCCGGATATTATCGAGAAGAATTCGGTGACCCAGAAGCCCTGCACAACGCCGGATGGCTATCTTGTGTCGATGACTGCGGATGTCGCGGTCGCGGGTGGCTGGAACCGGGTGGGTGACTGCGACCAATCGAAATGGATTGACGCCTTGTCCGCTCCGGCGATTGTCCTGCCAAAACAAACTAGCTCCACGCCGTCTGAATTTACCACCAACGGCGTAGTCAAGCGTAGTCTCGTGGTGGGTTTCTCGCGGAGCGCGACGACGAGAACGGTTTTTGGGATCGTGGGTGACTACGGTCCCGTTAAGGAAATCGGCGAAGCCAACATTGCAATGAACCGCAAGCTCAATGGACTGGCTGACAATGATCAACCGCGGCACCGTCAGGACGCTATAGACCGTTTCCAGGCCGGACGAACAGCACTTCTGCTCTTCCCTGGAAACGATCTCGTTCTCGATAGGCCGATAACGGGAGCGCGGATTGCAGAAGCGGGCGAAAGTGCTTTGGCGCGTTTTGGGGGCTCCGAGAAAGTCTACAAATGCATCCGCGACGAGATCGACCCGAGCTTCTGAACCCGGATTATGGTTTCGTTTTCATGGCGCCACGCCCGGCAGGCATGGGACCGTGGGCGCCAGCCAGGTCAACGGCAATAACATGCCGTTGATGTTCAAGGGACAGGAAGAGGCGCTGAAGCAGATTGCCGCCTGCGGCCGCAAGCCGGCGGCGGAGGAGATGGAGAAGCTGCGCCGATCGTTCTTCGAGACGCTCCACATGGTTGTCGAGAACACGATTACGGCGATCACGTTGTCGGCCCGTACTACAGGTGTCGAGCCGCCTTCGCGACAACGGGCGGATACCTACAGGAAATATTCTCAGGCACCGGCCTGTCCGACGAATGCCTAGCGTATCCCCGCTGGTTTCCTTCTTAGCCTGAGTTGCAAATTTTCAACAAAACTCGGGGAGGGACCCAAGTTCGGAGCGTCGAAATGAAAGTGCAAGTTGCCATTGAATTCGACGTTATTCATCGGTGCGCAGTTTCTTCTGCTTTATTCGGTTTATTCGCAACAAAGATACTTGGTTACTTGCTTTGATCGAAGGAGGCATGCAACCTCCGCGACAATTTCGAACTATCCAGGAGGGGACGGATGGGATTTCGGGCGAACACAATCCTTAATTTGATTGTCGGCACGGCTATTGCGCTATCGGCCTATTTGAAGCCCGTTGGGGGAAATACTGCTGACGAGGTCCAAGGGTGGACAACCACCCAGCGACAGGGCTGGTATTGGGGCAGCCAAGGGTCCCGACTGCTGCCGCTGAAATGGTTCGAGTCATTGGAGCAGCCCGACAACGACAAACCGTTCGCTGACATCGGATACCTCAGTTCTTTCGGCTATCTCGCGCCCCCGAGCGGATCGTCCTTCCGCCGGCCGATCGGATTTGCCGTTGACAAGCAGCCGGATGCCAATTTGGTCGCGACCAAGCTTCGGTGGTATCAGACGCAACAAGGCGGCAGTCACGCAGAGCCCTGGGTTGGACTCAACTGTTCCGCCTGTCACACCGCTGAGATCGCCTATCAGGGTAACAGCCTTCGCATCGACGGCGGTCCCAGTTTGACAGATTTCCAGTCATTCATCGAAGCGCTGGACAAAGCACTGATCGCAACGAAAAGCGAACCGGAGAAATTGAAGCGGTTTTCCCGGAAAGTTCTGGCCGGTCGAAACAGCGCGAAAAATCGGCATCTGCTTGTGGCTGCGCTCGACAAATTGATCGAGTGGCAGGACGAAACGGCACGCCTGAATGCCACGCCGCTCAGATACGGTTACGGACGCGTCGATGCATTCGGCCATATCTACAACAAAGTGGCGATGTTTGCCGGTTCGGAGAAATTTACGAACAATCCTGCCGACGCTCCGGTGAGCTTTCCTTTCCTTTGGAACATTCACCGACAGAAACATGTGCAATGGAATGGAATTGCAGAAAACACCAAGGTTCAGCTCGGCGTCGGACATCTGGACTACGGGGCCATGGGCAGGAACACCGGTGAGGTTCTCGGTGTCTTTGGTGAGGTTGTCGTAACTCCCCAGAACGGTCTCCTCGGCTCATTTGAGGGTTTCCGTTCAAGCGTCGACCTCGCAAATCTCGATCGGATGGAAACAACCCTTGAGAAGCTTCAGGCACCCAGATGGCCGATCTCATTTCCGCCGATTGATCAATCGAAGGCATCTCGTGGTGCCGAGCTCTTCGGGATGAAGTGCGCTACCAATTGCCATAAGCCCACCCATGAAACCACAGATACCGAGACGATGCACAAGTTCGTCGGTATGCCGGCGAACGAACTGACGGATATCTGGATGGCCTGCAATGCGTTTACCTACCTGGCACCGGCTGGGAAACTGGCGGACGGCGATAAGCGGCAGGAAACATTCGTCTCAATCCGCGGTCTGCTCGCGCAGACAGTTGTTGGCGTGATGCTCGGGCGAAAGCCCGAGCTTGTCGGCGTTGCCGCGGGAAAAATCTTCGGCGATGGCGGGCCGCCGGTGATTACAGACAAGTCTTGGATGCAGACCGTTTTGGACCCTCGGGACCAGCGGCGCCAACTCTGCAAGACCACGAAGAACGATCTCTTAGCTTATAAGGCTCGCCCGCTCGATGGCATCTGGGCGACAGCACCCTATCTACACAACGGATCGGTTCCGACGCTTTACGATCTTCTCCTTCCTGCCAACAAACGTCCTCCGAGGTTCGCGACAGGAAATCGCGAGTATGATCCGGTCCGTGTCGGTTATGCTCCGCCTCTGCAGCCATTAGGTGCCATGAATTTTGAATTCAATACTGTTGACGAAGATGGCGTCCCCATCGATGGAAACAGCAATGTGGGTCATGAGTACGGAGCAGGTTCGCTATCGGATGCAGATCGTTGGGCCTTGGTTGAATATCTGAAGACGTTGTAGCCGCTCGATTTCGTACTGCTCACCAGCCGTCCTATGCCGCGCCGATTGACACCCATGACCTCACCAAAGGCTGACAACGTGCTCCGCACTTGCCGGCGCATTGCGGCGCAGTCATCCGGCCGGGCACTGTCGACCGACGGTCTCCGCAGCTTGCACGGCACGGCTTCGTCGCCGGCCCGTCTGCACCAAAGCCCATTCCCCAGAATGCAACCGAAAGTCAAGGCCGCAACCGACGTTGGCATCACCAAGGGCTGTAAAGCCTGATCACGCGGCACCGCGGCCAGCGTCATAAGTGCCGAGTGCATTCAGAAGCACGTCCTCATCTGGATCGACAAGTTTCTGCAGATCTGCCCAGAAGCGTTGCGCACGCCGATCGTCCGACAGGAAGCCACCAAGTAAGGGAAGCGATCAGAACGTGGTCGGCGTCGAACTCGTCGTTCGAAATCCCCTTCGGCTTCAAAGTTCGGATCCCATAGGAGCGCGCTAACTTCCGTTCCTTTTGGAGGTCGTCCGATGACGACGATGAAGCCAGATGCCACCCGGCCAGATCGATCAAAGCGTCAACCGGATAGGGCTTTTGCAACCAACCGATCGGCGACGCTGCCGCACCTCTTGCGCGTTTCGGCGTTAGCATGGGCGGAGGCGAAGATCGATCGGAGGTCGAGGGTAGCATGGAGATGTCATGGCCCCAGAGCTTCTGAAGCAAGCAGGAGCCGCGTACGAGGGGTTCACGGAAGTTGCCTGCGTGTCAGTACGTACCAGTATCAATTACCGGAAGTCGTTGCACGAGAGCGCCAGTCAGTGGGCTCGCGGTTGGCGATACAAGAAGCCGAGACACGAGATTTTCGAGCGCGCTTCTGCCTTGCAGGTCCAATGCTTTCCCGAGCATGTCCAAAAGCTTGTTCTTGTTGTCGTATAGAAGGAGAAGTTGCTCGAAGTCCCGCGCTGCCAAGACGCCCTGATATTTTGAGTGAAAATCAGAATAGATCGAGGAGGGGTCGGTTTTAGCCGTAAGCTCAGCGTAAATGCGCGACAACTCATTGATGTTCTTGGCTTTCGCGCCGACTGATTTACCGGATTGCCAGATAACATTGCTGGTGTGTCTCAGGCTAACGCGGTCCGCGTCGCGTCCTGCCGCTTCAAAGACGTCACTCGTCAGCGTGTCAAAGCGGCGCGTCGCCTCACGTTTGTCGAGCTTGAGTTCCTCGGCCAACGCAAAGAAAACTTCGGGCGCGAGAAGCAAGTTTTCGACCTCGTGAACGGGAAGTGTAAAAATCCCCTCCTCAAGAGCACCGTCCGCCGCTGGATCGCGATTGTCGCGATCCACCAAACCGGCACAATGCAGCCAATGCAACTCCTCCTGCTTGCGGAAGCTGCGGACAAACTGGATCACCTGGCCGCAAGATCCGGACGGGATGACGGTGAAATTGCCATAGATCGCCCTATAGATCGTCTCGTCCAGGCCGCCTTGTTTCCCTTCAACAAACAGGATTGGTTTGCGGCTTCCGACCATCCGCACAAGAAGATCGCGCGGGAGCTCAGTCGCCGAGGGCACGGGCTCGATCGTCCACATTGCCGGCGTGTCCTCCTCAAGCCGAGTTCGTGTGCGAACAAGCACCTCCTTATAGGTCGCCGGCACATAGTTTAGAACGGCATATAGTTGAGCGCTGCGACGGGACGCCGCGAAATCGATGTCATGTGTCACATAGAGAAAAGAGCAGTCCGGTCGGGCGCGCTCGACAAGGTCCCATAACCGCACAAGCAGCGAGCGGTTCATGTGCAGTTCGGGTTCGTCAACAATCAGAAGGCTATCGGTCTCGATCAGTAGGACCTGACCGAGAATATAGAGAACAAGCCTCTCTCCATCGCTCATCGCGGACGCTTCGTATGACTCGCCATCGCCATCGAGCCTGACCGCCCGGACGGTGGCTTCCGAAAACAGAAGGCTTTGGCTGGGGATCAACTCATGCCAAAGCTCTTGAAGTCTGTCGATCACGGTAACCGGTCGAATGGAATTTTTCCGCCCCTTCGATTTTTCGTGCGCAAGTTCCAGTGCCCGGAGGCGTTCGGCAAAGAGGGCGACAAGTACTTCATCGTAATTATGCTCCATTGATCCCGGCGAGGCCTGGACGCGCCGGCTGTCACGGCGAAGCAAGCCGATGGCTCGTTCGTACCTTTCCGAAAAAACTTCATCCGGGAGCTCAAGTGAGCGTTGTGCCCCGATACGATAAGAGGCTCCTGTCTCCTCAAGATTATCGATGTGGATGCCAAGGCGACTCTTTCCAGTACCGTTAGGTCCGAGGAGGATGATAGGCCTTCCAGGAGCAGGCTCGATGCTGCATTCACCAGTCGGCGTGAGGATACCAATAGACATGGATTACTCTGGTTTTCGGTGTGACAAGCAACCCATACCCCGCAAGCAAGCGTGCAGGAGCTACGTAGCGCAACTATCTCCGCGATTTTTGCACCGGGGTTGGGAGCCGATCGTCAATTTCTGACCGCGCCTTTGAAAACTTGATTCAACGCTGTGCAACAATATGAAGCAGGCGCCACCATGACGCCTGCTCATGGCTTCAATCATCCATCTCGAGAGTGCGATATTCGCCGCTCTCACTGTCGTAGACTTCCACTTCAACGGATCCACCGGAACGTTGAATGCTTTGGACGTCAACGTCGCGGTATTCACCGGACCCGTGGTCGTAGATCTCAATAGTCTGGCCGGATCTAACAAGATTACCTTTACCGATCTCGACTGAGGCCCCCGTTTCGTTATCGACGCCATCCCAGCCAAGGCAAATATTGCTCGAGGCGAAAAACATTCCAATCAGTGCAAGAGTTCTCAATGGCAATGGTAGCCCCCGGTCTTGTGATTGGTATGGCACCCGTTCCCGTCAGTTCCGCCGCCGTGTGCGGTAGCCGAACTTGCTGATAGCGTAAAGGCAAGAAAGAGCGAATAGATTAATTTCATAAGACCCCCCTGAACGGCAACAGGTGTTCACTCCGCTGAAGTAAAGCGGCTTTGCCGTGCGAAATTTGCTTCCACCCGATGGATGTTTAACCGCTGATGCGTCTCTTAGTCGAGAGTAGGGTCGGACCTTTTCTGCACTTTTAGTTGTATATCCACTAGTATCATTAACCGATTGCTGGTTGCGGAACCTGAAGCAGCCCGAGCGCCTGCGATGACCGGACGAATACGCGCGCTCTCTTAAGCCGAACCCTGGTCGGCGATCCATCCCTGGTGGACAAGGCGTTGGCCGGGGCGCGGGCTGGGATGGCATCGTGCGCTATCCAAGGGGCGGCCGCGACCATCGCGGGCGTGCATATTCCCGCGGAGAGCAAGGTGCTGATCGGCTACCGGCGAAGTTGTTCGATCGAAGCCATTTCGACGACCCGGAAATTCCACATCGGACGCGCCGTCAAGGTGGTGTTCGGTACGATCTTCAGCGGTTCCCCACGCTGCGCCTGGTCGTGGCGCTGGAAGAACCCAAGTTGCGCAAGGAGATCATCAATGGCGGGTTCGAGGAGTTCCCGGTGCTCTGGTGATGTGCGGACACCACCGGGATCCGTGATCTTTTCCGCAATTTGCCGGCCCGCCTGGCGCGCACTGGACAATTCAGTCAACTATGAGGTCATCGGAGCCCGGAACGACTCCGGTCGACCGTCATCCCAGTCCCAGCCGACCGCCGCGACGAAACGGCGAACGCTCGTTACCCGGGGACATCGTAATCGCAACGACTATTCACTTACGCGCTATCGGGTCCACGGTTTCCAAGGGTACCCGTGGGAGTTCTTGAGCCGGTTCTAGCATTTTTGGTTGTCCACGATGATCGGATGTTCTTCAGCGCACACCAAGTTGCGCTGTGTAACTGCAATCTGGGTACTGCGTGCACCCCATAAAGCGGTCTCCGGTCTTGCTCTTTCTTTCGGTGACATGCCCGACATGGCATGTTGGACATTGAGGCAGCGCCTCGCCGTCAATTGTCTCCAGTCGGAAGTTGCCACCGGCGATGTTTGCCAACTCGTGAATGTAACGTGATGGCTGCCGATCGTTCATCAGCAGGAAGACACCTCGGCTTGCCCGCGTTAGGGCGACGTAAAACAAACGCCGTTCCTCAGCGTATTCGAAGGTCTCTGGCTGCGGCATAACGAGGTTTAGAAGCTCGTCATCTTCAATTCGGCTGGGAACACCATATTCACCCTCGCTGACATCTAGCAGGATTGTGTAATCCGCCTCCAGCCCCTTCGCGCGATGAAATGACAAACCCGATACCTCGATGTTTTCAAACCGGGGGAGCCCGCCGGCAAACGGATCAAGCAGGTTATACCGCCAAAGCACCATGACCTTCAGCCGGGCAGCGCTGCTCGTGCGCCATTGGCTTGCGATCCCGCCGAGAAACCGGTCAAGCCGGTCCAGGAGCCGCAGGCTGGCCTTACCGAAGTCGGGCTTGCCTTGCTCGCCCGTTATCGGAATTGCTCTGATGGATCGCGCAATCGCCGGTCTGGCCGAGCGAACTGCCTTTCTCAGCTGAGCGGGGTTTCGCTGTATGAAGTTTGCGGCAGCATCGGCGATCACCTGATTGCATCGGTAGGTCGTCTCGAGCCTGCCTTGCCAGCTTGCGCCGAAATTTTCCTCGAATTGCGTGAATATGCTGATATCAGAGCCGGCAAAGCGATAAATCGATTGCCAGTCGTCTCCGACCGCAAAGATCTTCGAGAATGGCTTCTGGTGCTTCAGTGCTTTAATCAGATTGGCGCGGGAATCTGAGATATCTTGGAATTCGTCGACGAGGATGAGGGAGTAGGGGCTCTTATACCGGGCCTCTTCCACCAAACGGGTCGCGTTGGCGATCATGGCATCAAAGTCGATGCGTTTGTCATCAATTAGTTTTTTCGAGTAGGCCTCGGTAATCTTCCAGATTGCCTGCGCGAACGCCTTGGCACGCTTCTTGTCGTGAAGGGAATTTGCGCGCACCAAGAGCATTTCCAATGTCAGATCGCCAGCACGGATATGCTTGATGCAGATGGCGATCAGCTTCTGGAAGTGTTTGATAACGACCGGTTCGACCGCCTTCAGGATTTCCTCAAGGCTGCGTTGATGGAACTGAATTTCTCGTTTTGCAAGCTCGGCCTCGAGTTGAAGAAGAAGCGTTCCGTCGTTTGCCTGGGCCGATTCCGTCGTGAAAACGTCAAGCTGTGCGCGGTTGTAGGCCGCCAGCTTGCTATCGGCATGTTCCACATAGTTGGCAAATGGCGAGGATCCGGCGCTATCGATGGCAAGATGTTCATGGATGGTGTTGCTTGCCGGATAATAGAAGTCGGGATGCACATATCTGATCGTCCCGTCTTCGTCTTCCGTGTCGATTTGGCGCTCGTATTGGAACTCGACCGTGTTGAGCCACAGCCAGTTCGCTATCGTCTGCTCTTGCAAAGATCTGACATAGATCCCGCCAAATGCGCCGATAGACGCGTCGCCACCACGCCGGCGCGCCGAGATGTAGCGGTTGTAGTCCGCATCGCTGTCAAAAACGGACGCTGGAATATCGGCTTGCGGATATAGCACGAGAAGGTCAATCCAGACCTTGGCAAAGCCCGCGTCCGATTGCATCAAGTCTTCGATGATCTTTGCGATGACCCGTGCTTCGCCAGTAGGGTGGTCCACCCAATTCGCCAATTGCGGTGGCCTGGCCTCCACCAGTTCGATGATACCCCGACCGAGAGCGTGGAACGTCGTGACCTTGCACTGCAGATCCGCTGGCTGGACGCCAAGCTGCTGCGCAATTCGTTCCCTCAGCTCTTCAGCTGCGGCCCGATTATAGGCGAGGACAAGGATTTCCTCCGGTTGATACAGTCCCTTGTCCAGCACATAAGCGACCTTGCCGACCATCGTCGCCGACTTGCCTGACCCTGCGGACGCGATGAGGAGATTGCTGTCCTCAAGGCGAATACAGGACTCCCTCTGTTGGTCGGACAATGATCGGCCATCGAGATCGTCAAAGAAGGGGGCGTATCTGGTGATCTCGGTCGCAACAAATTCATTATTGTACTGATGGCGCCGGTCGGGGTCGGTCAGGAAAAACAGGGACCGTGGAAGATCGGCTTCCATGGCCGCGGTTAAGCCGTCGGCGTCGAACAAGGGACGGGAGAGTGCTGCGGCGGCCGGACCAGAAACACTCGCGATGGCTTGCGCCAGATCTGCCTGTGCGAGGTATTGCCGCTTCCCCTCGATCAATGGCTCGAGTTTCGCATCGACCTCTTTCAAAACCTCTTGATCCGACCGGATCAGTTCGAGCAGGTAGCGATTGATGAACCTGTGAAGGTCCGTCGCGAGCCGAGTAGCGGCGTCCTCGCCGAGGCACGACAGAGTTTCGACATGACTGCATGTGCGGATTTCGACCGTGTGCCAAAGCAGGGCCTTTTTGATCCCGATGGCGGTAATGTCCAGACAGCGTAGCTTGGCCCGCGTTCCGGTGTGGAGCTCGACGGACGCCGTGGTCGCCGTCGGTAGCCGGAGCTTCCACCTGCCGGAGGGAAGCAGACGGGCGAAAAGGCCGGGCCGATAGGTGGTGTAGCGGTTGAAAATCACGGATCGGCCATCGCGCGAATTGTCATTTCAGTTGGGTTCCCGCGATCATGGGCGCTTTTCTCAGCCGCTGGCATTGGCCTTGTCTTGGATTTTTGCGCATCGAGCGAGGAGTTCGTCGAAGGTCTCGGCCTGATCGAGAAGGAGGCCGTCATCCAGCATTCGGGCGTAGTCCTGTTCGAGTTCTGCCCTCCCTGCGCCGGAGGGCGTCAGCTGAAGCCCAGCGCCCACTGCTGCTTCGTAGTCGATCGGCGTTTTGTCAGCCGCCTTCTCAGCGAAGAACATCGATTTGTGCTGCGCCACCGACTTGGCCAGCTCGCGATCAGCGATTGCGCTGTCGGCGATGCCTATTTCGTCGAGACGAACGATATCGTGCCAGTGTCGTGAAAATCGCTCTCCGCGGAGCCGTTCCTGCAGACAGAAAACGTGGATTGCCGTCGCCTTTTCCCAGAACGTGCGTTCGGCATGCATGACCCGCGGCCTTGCGGTGGGAAACTGGATACCATCGACAAGGCCAGCAGCGTCGCATGAAATGTCACGAACGCTTGCCGGTTCTCCGGTCGACCGAGCCCCGAGCTCCAAGATGACGCTCGGCGCGACATAGCCGGATCCTCCAGCAACTGCTTCGTAGTCGATGAAGAGCTTGTCGCCGTCGACACGGACGGTGGCTGGAAGCGACTGGGCGTCGATCGCATCGACAATGAGCGGGCTCACGGTCTCCGATACCCAGGTCGGCAAACGCTTGCGGACTTCGCTCGACCAGCGCTTTTCCTCGCTTCTGGTTTCCGGCAACGCCTGCTCGTTCTCGCCGACGAGATCATGAGCGAGTTCGCGGATATCGTAGGTCAGGTCGACATCTTCCGAAAACCTACGGATGGCGTTGTAGGCTTTAGAGAGGGACGTGCCGCCTTTGAAGACGAGGTGGTCACCGAGCGCCGTTCCATAAAGGGTCTGCAGAGCCCAGACGACCCACGTGTCCTTTTCCAGGAGATGGATCGGGCGCCCGGCTTTCTCTGCGGCGATCGCAAGAACGTCTCTTCGATCGTCCAGGGACAGCTTCAAAAACTGCTCAGCCATAGGCGGCCTTTCCTACACTGCGGGCAAGCCAGCTGGGAAACTGAGGGGCGGCGGCAACGAGTTCGCCGAATGCCTCGGCGGAAAGCTTCCGCTTGATGCTCGGAAGTGCCTCTTCTGCCTTTTCCGGACCAAGCCATGCCAGCGCGCGCACAGCCAGGCCGGCAGGCTTGTTCGCCAAGGCGAGCTGCCAGCGCGGCACGTGCTTCAACTCGACCGTCTGGCTACCGACAGTAATGGTTCGGCTGCGGCCGGATGTGAAATAGACGGACCGGATCGGTACCTGAGTGGACAGCCCCAGCGAGTTTGCAGCCGCAGCACCATTCGAAACGATGACCTCGCCACGCTGGTGTGCAACGGCTTCGACGGCTTGCTCGACCGTCGGCGGTCGGCTCCCGAAACGGCTCTTGATCGCCTTGAGATAGATCCCACGACCGGCCCGGACGAGCTCGCCGCGTTCATATAGGCGCGACAGTGCCTGGTCTACCGCGGCACGGTTTCCCAAATGCAGGAGGGCCTTTGCGGACAGCGCTGTTCCCTCGGGCAGCTGTTCGGCATAGGCCATGATCTGACTTGTCAGTCGTTGCATATTATTTCTCCTGTCAGAAATATATGCAGCTTTCTGACAGTTTGCAATGTGGTGGCCCGTGCCTTTCTTCAACGAAGGTCTAATTGCTCACCTCGAAGGATCGGCAAGCGCAAGGCCGTGGTCTTTCCTTTGGTCGGCCGACATCGATAGGCCCCTGCGCGGCGGTGGGCTTGTCTTACAGAGTAATACTCCTGGGTTGATCGCGATACAGTGTCGCTCTAACAATCCAGCGCGTACAGACATTTGAGATATAAATTTCGGTGGCCCAGCATGAATATTGACGGATACTTCGAGAAACTGGCCAAACTAGTGCATTCTCGTGATCCAGCGTTTACGCCCCTTGGCGAAGTGAAGATGCAGCATCTGGATTTAGCCATTAATGTTTATGAGGACGAGGACCGGAAAAAGAGGTTTGACGGCAGCCTCCAGAATGGCCGCGTTCATGACGCTACCTTTCGAACGCATCTTCTCCGCATCGAAGGAATTCCGTTTTCATCCCTTTTCCTATTCAGCGGAATGTTTCTGGAATCGAAGGTCTTGATTGGCGAGTGGGTCAACGACCTTGTCCGTCCTGAACCATCTACGGACGGCAAAAAGGAGTAATGAGGCGTCGATGACCCGATGGGACGAACCGCCGAACTTTGGGTCAGAAAGAAGTCCTCGCGGAGGAGGAAAGCAGCACGTTGTTGTGAAGCGAGCGGGTAGTCTGAGAGTGGCTAGTCAGGACGAGGGAATTGTTCGTGTTGCGCACACCGCTTCCAGGATAGCTTCAGGCGACTGAGTTTTGGCCATAGTCTTAAAACGCACCCAATAAATGCAATCCTTGAGATCCGTCGACCTGCACCGGATGAAAGGACCAGAAGTCACGGAGGACAGCTGCGTGCGGATGCGCGTAGCCTTTGTGGTCTGGGTCAGATGAGAAAATGCTCGCTTCCGGTTTTAGAAGCGATCCCAAACCTGAGTGCCAGTTACCCTCGGCCCCGTGATGCATGACCTGGAGGATGCCAGCACGTGCAAGTCGGCTTCCGGGTCGATAATGCTTCTCAAAATCGGCGAATTGTTTCCCTGCGCCGAGGGTTCCGTCGCCCGTATACATCTGCGAGAAGCGCGTGCTTCCGGCGAGGGAGCCGAGCGGACGATTGGAGGAGTGCCAAAGCAGGACCGCAGATTGATTGACGGGGCCGGAATAAAGGAAAAGCGAGATAATATTCCGGTTCTTTGATGATTTCCCAAAGTGGGCATCGTAAAGCTTCTTTAGCTTGTCGAGCGTGGCGCTGCGTGTCGTCGGTACGGTCAGGATATCTTGTACCAACTTCGACGCTGCTAACTGGAACCTTTTCGTGGCTTTTGGCAGCATTGACGGGTCGTTATAGGGAAGAAACTCCCAATCGAACGGTACTGATATCGTTCCGCCTCGCTTCAGATAGCGCACATTCGCATTGTCTTGCGCGCAGAATAGCTCATCCTGTGACCCTTCCGGTGGCGTGTCCTCGGGGAACTTGATAGGGGGCTCTTCCGGTCCCTCAAGATCTGGACCCGGTTCGATAGGCGGAGGTGGCAGTTCGTCATCCGGTCCGGAGGCCAGTACAAACACGATTTCGCCTATATCGCCACCGTCCAAGGCTCTGAGATAGCCAACCGGGTCAATGTAGAAGCCAAACTCGGCGTCGTCGGCTGATACGCCTTGCTGAAGCGCCAAGACAAGGCGCTGGAGCGGCGTGAGATAGGGGAGCAAGATCATCCGAATTCGAGATGTCTGCACGAGGCGCGAAAAGCCGCTGATATGATCGCGGTCGAAATGGGAGAGGACGGCCAGATCGAGCCGGTTGAAACCCAGTGCAGAACGCCTGAAATTGCAGGACGCAATGGCATCCGCCAAGAGGCTGTCCTTTGATGTCGTTCCGCAGTCATAGACCCAATTGAAGCGGGGGCCGTTGTCCGCCAAAATTGCACCTGAGGAGAAAAGGCCCTGGCCTACGGGCCACCAATCGAGCAAGAGATATCGTGGGCCATGCCCTCCAAGAGAGGGACCACCAGCAGGCGGCTCGAACAGTGTTGCGTCAGGATAAACGCCAAATTGGCACGCGAGCATAAAGGCGTGCACCGCTGTCTCAGATGCGGGTCTGATCGCGCTAAACCAATGGCCTTTGCGAATCTGCCCGATTAGGCGGTGATTGAGGTCTCGATCCGGATGGGTGAAATAGGCCAGGATTTTCTGATCAGTTGGCCGGGGGCTGAGGTTCAGCATACCCTTTATGACACTGACTTCAGCCTGCGATAGAGACTTCACGGATGCCAAATTTCCCCCCAGGAATGTCGG